>NZ_CP045839.1:0-84545 GCF_009649895.1 Citrobacter sp. H12-3-2 | reverse complement strand
TAATAAGATGATGATCCCAAACTACGGCGAAATGCGTCGGTACGGAGAGCCGGTATCAACCGCGTTTGTGGAATCCACGATCAATGAAGTGATCGCCAGACGAATGGCCAAAAAGCAGCAGATGCAGTGGAGCAGAAAAGGGGCTCATTATTTGTTACAGACCCGGACCGCCGTTTTGAATAACGAACTGCAGGATAAATTTGTCTGCTGGTATCCGGGTTTTCAAAGTGACGGGAAGGGACCAGCGATGGCAGCATAGCTCACGCTGCCCCAATATTTTTTATGCTCTCGGTCGTATGGAAGCTGGACCGCCTCGGTCGTGATCTTCGTCATCTCATTAATACAGTGCACGACCTGACCGCGAGGGGGACCGGTCTGAAAGTGCTGACCGGTCACGGGGCGACTATCGACACAACAACGGCCGCTGGCAAGCTTGTCTTCGGTATCTTTGCCGCACTGGCGGAGTTTGAGCGCGAACTGATTGCTGAAAGAACGACTGCAGGTCTGGCATCAGCAAGAGCCCGTGGGCGGAACGGCGGCCGACCTTATAAAATGACGCCAGTCAAACTGCGACTGGCAATGGCATCAATGGGACAATCAGAAACAAAGGTCAGTACGCTATGCCAGGAACTTGGGATAACCCGGCAAACTTTGTACAGGCATATTTCCCCTGTTGGTCAACTGCGGGCGGACGGGATCAAGCTGCTCAACCGTGGATAATTTGAACGGACGGAAAAATCTGGGGTTCCGGCGTAGTACCCCTATCACCTCCACATTTTTGCAACAGTGCCTTATAAATGGCAGCCTTATGTTTACTTGCCAAGATGGGCTACCATATGATGTTTTATACTGAGCAATATTAATATTATCTTTAATGGAAAAATTAAGCCCACTAAGTGACCCACTGCTATATGGCTCTATTGTGAAGACGCCTGAGGGTAAAAATTTATACATGGTTGTCCCTATGTCTATTATTGCAAGGTTGACAATATTATTCGTTTTATAAATTTGAGCGTTTAAAATCACACATCAAAGCAATTAGTCAGGATAAACAACAATACCCAGTGCTTCGAGAATCAGTTCTTGCTGCCAGGCTGCAATTTTGATACCTGATGTATCGACTTTGCGGGGATCTAAACCGTCGAGTTCGGCGTGGCATAAATTGGCACCCTGTAGGCTAAATTGCCCCCAGACATCTTCGGAAAAAACACCTCGACTTAAGTCTGACTCTTTCAGTGATGCACCCGCTAGGTTCGTTCCTATCCAGCGATTTTCAAACAACTCACATTTTTCTAAACAAACCCTCTCCATATTGGCATAGGAAAGATTACATCCAGAAATAAATGCTGAGCAAAAGTACATACGATTACTCACTTGATGGGCAAAGTTTGTTCGGGAAAAGTTGGCACCTTTTAAATCACACGCACGGAACTCTATACCGTAGCAATTGGCATTACTGAAGTTTGCCATCGCAAGTTGGCATTGTTGGAAACTTGCATCACGAAGATCTGCGACATCAAAGTGGCAGCCTTCGATATCACCCTGTTCAATGAACTTGCAGTTGACGAATGTCGTATCACGCAAGTTAGCACGTCGAAAGTCGCTGCGAATGAATGTGCAAGCGGTGAAGGTGAGATCACTTAAGTCTTTATGTGAAAAGTTGTGGTGCCGATATGTATGATTGTAGGTTTCCATGAGTACTCCTTGTTGAAAGGAGGGCTAGACTACCATTATACATATGCCAAGACATTAAAATAAAAGCCTGTTACATCAACACATTACAACCCCTCAATTTACCTGTTTTAAGTGGTCAAATTGGCGCGTAGAGCGCCTATCGCTCTTGCATTGGCACGCGGCCCTGTTGAAAAAAGTTATTCGCTTTAGATAGGGTTAGGAGAGCCGTGCTTCGCCGGTAAAAAATCGGACTATCCGACGCAGGGCGGACTCATCGGCGGAGAAGCAAACTTTGACTATATCTCCCTACACTTGGAAGAGGGCTAGACTGGCCCCATAGATCACCAGACACTTCGACTCTCTTAAAATAAGAGGTAGTCGAGAGCATAAAAAATATTGGGGCAGCGTGAGCTATGCTGCCATCGCTGGTCCCTTCCCGTCACTTTGAAAACCCGGATACCAGCAGACAAATTTATCCTGCAGTTCGTTATTCAAAACGGCGGTCCGGGTCTGTAACAAATAATGAGCCCCTTTTCTGCTCCACTGCATCTGCTGCTTTTTGGCCATTCGTCTGGCGATCACTTCATTGATCGTGGATTCCACAAACGCGGTTGATACCGGCTCTCCGTACCGACGCATTTCGCCGTAGTTTGGGATCATCATCTTATTAGGCACTGTTGCAAAGTTAGCGATGAGGCAGCCTTTTGTCTTATTCAAAGGCCTTACATTTCAAAAACTCTGCTTACCAGGCGCATTTCGCCCAGGGGATCACCATAATAAAATGCTGAGGCCTGGCCTTTGCGTAGTGCACGCATCACCTCAATACCTTTGATGGTGGCGTAAGCCGTCTTCATGGATTTAAATCCCAGCGTGGCGTTGATTATCCGTTTCAGTTTGCCATGATCGCATTCAATCACGTTGTTCCGGTACTTAATCTGTCGGTGTTCAACGTCAGACGGGCACCGGCCTTCGCGTTTGAGCAGAGCAAGCGCGCGACCATAGGCGGGCGCTTTATCCGTGTTGATGAATCGTGGGATCTGCCACTTCTTCACGTTGTTGAGGATTTTACCCAGAAACCGGTATGCAGCTTTGCTGTTACGACGGGAGGAGAGATAAAAATCGACAGTGCGGCCCCGGCTGTCGACGGCCCGGTACAGATACGCCCAGCGGCCATTGACCTTCACGTAGGTTTCATCCATGTGCCACGGGCAAAGATCGGAAGGGTTACGCCAGTACCAGCGCAGCCGTTTTTCCATTTCAGGCGCATAACGCTGAACCCAGCGGTAAATCGTGGAGTGATCGACATTCACTCCGCGTTCAGCCAGCATCTCCTGCAGCTCACGGTAACTGATGCCGTATTTGCAGTACCAGCGTACGGCCCACAGAATGATGTCACGCTGAAAATGCCGGCCTTTGAATGGGTTCATGTGCAGCTCCATCAGCAAAAGGGGATGATAAGTTTATCACCACCGACTATTTGCAACAGTGCCCTCGGAAGCTCGATATTCAGAGGTTCTGTCACGCTCTTGAACAATTCGAGACTCCACGTCCACGTTTGATGATAGGCTGCACATAGTGCTCTTGGTTCTGCACTGCTTGTGCATGCCAGATAGCGATTATACGAGTCCTCCGAGATATCCTTTTCGAGCGCGCGTGAAGGTGTCGGCCAGTGGTCTGTTGCCCCTTCGTGGAGTCGAACCAGCTTGAGTAGGTTTTCATGTGCTTTGCTGAGCAAAGCCCAGGCGCGAGCGTACTCTCCCCGATTTAAAAGATTGGCCCCAAAGAGCATCAGGCTGATGAGGTTCAACACAAGCCCTTCCACCAGCGGCGCGCCTTCACGTATCGGGGGACCGCCCACGAGAGCGCTTGCGTACCTTGACAACTCTCCTGATCGGTCCAACAAAACAGCCGCCTCAAGCGAGGGAAACCACCCATAGCCTTGCCAAGTGGAAATGACCGGTATGTCCGATTTTCGCATGAAATGGAATTCACCGCGAATGCCGTTTTCAAAAAGTGCGGTGTGGTGGCCGAAGTCGTCCGGAAAGTAAGCAGCAACCGGACTTACGGCATTAAGCCACGAGCGCTGATCGAAATTTTCAAAATGGTCATCCTGGATGAACACTGCGAATTCGATATCAGAGAACTCGTCACCCTCTCCGATAGCAAATGAGCCGAACATCAATGCCGCGATTATTCGTGCATCCTCATGACAACCTTCCTTGAAGAGTTCGATCATTTTCAGTTGAAGCATAGAAATATCCTTTTATTGAAGCCACAGATTATGAGGAAAGGTATACGCAGATTTTTGTTTTTTTTCGTCAGCACAACGCCGGAGTTAAGCCGCCGCGCGTAGCGCGGTCGGCTTGAACGAATTGTTAGACATCATTTACCAACTGACTTGATGATCTCGCCTTTCACAAAGCGAATAAATTCTTCCAAGTGATCTGCGCGTGAGGCCAAGTGATCTTCTTTTTGTCCCAGATAAGCTTGCTTAGCTTCAAGTAAGACGGGCTGATACTGGGCAGGTAGGCGTTTTATTGCCCAGTCGGCAGCGACATCCTTCGGCGCGATTTTGCCGGTTATTGCGCTGTACCAAATGCGGGACAACGTAAGCACTACATTTCGCTCATCGCCGGCCCAGTCGGGCTGCGAGTTCCATAGCTTCAAGGTTTCCCTCAGCGCCTCGAATAGATCCTGTTCAGGAACCGGGTCAAAGAATTCCTCCGCTGCCGGACCTACCAAGGCAACGCTATGTTCTCTTGCTTTTGTAAGCAGGATAGCTAGATCAATGTCGATCATGGCTGGCTCGAAGATACCCGCAAGAATGTCATTGCGCTGCCATTCTCCAAATTGCAGCTCGCGCTTAGCCGGATAACGCCACGGGATGATGTCGTCATGCACGACAAGGGTGACTTCTATAGCGCGGAGCGTCTCGCTCTCGCCAGGGAAAGCCGAAGCCTCCATAAGATCATTGAGCAATGCTCGCCGCGTCGTTTCATCAAGCTTTACGGCCACAGTAACCAACAAATCAATATCGCTGTATGGCTTCAGGCCGCCATCCACTGCGGAGCCGTACAAATGCACGGCCAGCAACGTTGATTCCAGATGGCGCTCAATGACGCTTAGCACCTCTGATAGTTGGTTCGAAATTTCGATGGTCACCGCTACCCTCATGATGTCTAACTTTGTTTTAGGGCGACTGCCCTGCTGCGTAACATCGTTGCTGCTCCATAACATCAAACATCGACCCACGGCGTAACGCGCTTGCTGCTTGGATGCCCGAGGCATAGACTGTACAAAAAAACAGTCATAACAAGCCATGAAAACCGCCACTGCGCCGTTACCACCGCTGCGTTCGGTCAAGGTTCTGGACCAGTTGCGTGAGCGCATACGCTACTTGCATTACAGTTTACGAACCGAACAGGCTTATGTCCACTGGGTTCGTGCCTTCATCCGTTTCCACGGTGTGCGTCACCCGGCAACCTTGGGCAGCAGCGAAGTCGAGGCATTTCTGTCCTGGCTGGCGAACGAGCGCAAGGTTTCGGTCTCCACGCATCGTCAGGCATTGGCGGCCTTGCTGTTCTTCTACGGCAAGGTGCTGTGCACGGATCTGCCCTGGCTTCAGGAGATCGGAAGACCTCGGCCGTCGCGGCGCTTGCCGGTGGTGCTGACCCCGGATGAAGTGGTTCGCATCCTCGGTTTTCTGGAAGGCGAGCATCGTTTGTTCGCCCAGCTTCTGTATGGAACGGGCATGCGGATCAGTGAGGGTTTGCAACTGCGGGTCAAGGATCTGGATTTCGATCACGGCACGATCATCGTGCGGGAGGGCAAGGGCTCCAAGGATCGGGCCTTGATGTTACCCGAGAGCTTGGCACCCAGCCTGCGCGAGCAGCTGTCGCGTGCACGGGCATGGTGGCTGAAGGACCAGGCCGAGGGCCGCAGCGGCGTTGCGCTTCCCGACGCCCTTGAGCGGAAGTATCCGCGCGCCGGGCATTCCTGGCCGTGGTTCTGGGTTTTTGCGCAGCACACGCATTCGACCGATCCACGGAGCGGTGTCGTGCGTCGCCATCACATGTATGACCAGACCTTTCAGCGCGCCTTCAAACGTGCCGTAGAACAAGCAGGCATCACGAAGCCCGCCACACCGCACACCCTCCGCCACTCGTTCGCGACGGCCTTGCTCCGCAGCGGTTACGACATTCGAACCGTGCAGGATCTGCTCGGCCATTCCGACGTCTCTACGACGATGATTTACACGCATGTGCTGAAAGTTGGCGGTGCCGGAGTGCGCTCACCGCTTGATGCGCTGCCGCCCCTCACTAGTGAGAGGTAGGGCAGCGCAAGTCAATCCTGGCGGATTCACTACCCCTGCGCGAAGGCCATCGGTGCCGCATCGAACGGCCGGTTGCGGAAAGTCCTCCCTGCGTCCGCTGATGGCCGGCAGCAGCCCGTCGTTGCCTGATGGATCCAACCCCTCCGCTGCTATAGTGCAGTCGGCTTCTGACGTTCAGTGCAGCCGTCTTCTGAAAACGACAATGGAGGTGGTAGCCGAGGGGGCACTGTTGCAAAGTTAGCGATGAGGCAGCCTTTTGTCTTATTCAAAGGCCTTACATTTCAAAAACTCTGCTTACCAGGCGCATTTCGCCCAGGGGATCACCATAATAAAATGCTGAGGCCTGGCCTTTGCGTAGTGCACGCATCACCTCAATACCTTTGATGGTGGCGTAAGCCGTCTTCATGGATTTAAATCCCAGCGTGGCGTTGATTATCCGTTTCAGTTTGCCATGATCGCATTCAATCACGTTGTTCCGGTACTTAATCTGTCGGTGTTCAACGTCAGACGGGCACCGGCCTTCGCGTTTGAGCAGAGCAAGCGCGCGACCATAGGCGGGCGCTTTATCCGTGTTGATGAATCGTGGGATCTGCCACTTCTTCACGTTGTTGAGGATTTTACCCAGAAACCGGTATGCAGCTTTGCTGTTACGACGGGAGGAGAGATAAAAATCGACAGTGCGGCCCCGGCTGTCGACGGCCCGGTACAGATACGCCCAGCGGCCATTGACCTTCACGTAGGTTTCATCCATGTGCCACGGGCAAAGATCGGAAGGGTTACGCCAGTACCAGCGCAGCCGTTTTTCCATTTCAGGCGCATAACGCTGAACCCAGCGGTAAATCGTGGAGTGATCGACATTCACTCCGCGTTCAGCCAGCATCTCCTGCAGCTCACGGTAACTGATGCCGTATTTGCAGTACCAGCGTACGGCCCACAGAATGATGTCACGCTGAAAATGCCGGCCTTTGAATGGGTTCATGTGCAGCTCCATCAGCAAAAGGGGATGATAAGTTTATCACCACCGACTATTTGCAACAGTGCCGCCAGGAATGCCCGGCGCGCGGATACTTCCGCTCAAGGGCGTCGGGAAGCGCAACGCCGCTGCGGCCCTCGGCCTGGTCCTTCAGCCACCATGCCCGTGCACGCGACAGCTGCTCGCGCAGGCTGGGTGCCAAGCTCTCGGGTAACATCAAGGCCCGATCCTTGGAGCCCTTGCCCTCCCGCACGATGATCGTGCCGTGATCGAAATCCAGATCCTTGACCCGCAGTTGCAAACCCTCACTGATCCGCATGCCCGTTCCATACAGAAGCTGGGCGAACAAACGATGCTCGCCTTCCAGAAAACCGAGGATGCGAACCACTTCATCCGGGGTCAGCACCACCGGCAAGCGCCGCGACGGCCGAGGTCTTCCGATCTCCTGAAGCCAGGGCAGATCCGTGCACAGCACCTTGCCGTAGAAGAACAGCAAGGCCGCCAATGCCTGACGATGCGTGGAGACCGAAACCTTGCGCTCGTTCGCCAGCCAGGACAGAAATGCCTCGACTTCGCTGCTGCCCAAGGTTGCCGGGTGACGCACACCGTGGAAACGGATGAAGGCACGAACCCAGTGGACATAAGCCTGTTCGGTTCGTAAACTGTAATGCAAGTAGCGTATGCGCTCACGCAACTGGTCCAGAACCTTGACCGAACGCAGCGGTGGTAACGGCGCAGTGGCGGTTTTCATGGCTTGTTATGACTGTTTTTTTGTACAGTCTATGCCTCGGGCATCCAAGCAGCAAGCGCGTTACGCCGTGGGTCGATGTTTGATGTTATGGAGCAGCAACGATGTTACGCAGCAGGGCAGTCGCCCTAAAACAAAGTTAGATGCACTAAGCACATAATTGCTCACAGCCAAACTATCAGGTCAAGTCTGCTTTTATTATTTTTAAGCGTGCATAATAAGCCCTACACAAATTGGGAGTTAGACATCATGAGCAACGCAAAAACAAAGTTAGGCATCACAAAGTACAGCATCGTGACCAACAGCAACGATTCCGTCACACTGCGCCTCATGACTGAGCATGACCTTGCGATGCTCTATGAGTGGCTAAATCGATCTCATATCGTCGAGTGGTGGGGCGGAGAAGAAGCACGCCCGACACTTGCTGACGTACAGGAACAGTACTTGCCAAGCGTTTTAGCGCAAGAGTCCGTCACTCCATACATTGCAATGCTGAATGGAGAGCCGATTGGGTATGCCCAGTCGTACGTTGCTCTTGGAAGCGGGGACGGACGGTGGGAAGAAGAAACCGATCCAGGAGTACGCGGAATAGACCAGTTACTGGCGAATGCATCACAACTGGGCAAAGGCTTGGGAACCAAGCTGGTTCGAGCTCTGGTTGAGTTGCTGTTCAATGATCCCGAGGTCACCAAGATCCAAACGGACCCGTCGCCGAGCAACTTGCGAGCGATCCGATGCTACGAGAAAGCGGGGTTTGAGAGGCAAGGTACCGTAACCACCCCATATGGTCCAGCCGTGTACATGGTTCAAACACGCCAGGCATTCGAGCGAACACGCAGTGATGCCTAACCCTTCCATCGAGGGGGACGTCCAAGGGCTGGCGCCCTTGGCCGCCCCTCATGTCAAACGTTGGGCGAACCCGGAGCCTCATTAATTGTTAGCCGTTAAAATTAAGCCCTTTACCAAACCAATACTTATTATGAAAAACACAATACATATCAACTTCGCTATTTTTTTAATAATTGCAAATATTATCTACAGCAGCGCCAGTGCATCAACAGATATCTCTACTGTTGCATCTCCATTATTTGAAGGAACTGAAGGTTGTTTTTTACTTTACGATGCATCCACAAACGCTGAAATTGCTCAATTCAATAAAGCAAAGTGTGCAACGCAAATGGCACCAGATTCAACTTTCAAGATCGCATTATCACTTATGGCATTTGATGCGGAAATAATAGATCAGAAAACCATATTCAAATGGGATAAAACCCCCAAAGGAATGGAGATCTGGAACAGCAATCATACACCAAAGACGTGGATGCAATTTTCTGTTGTTTGGGTTTCGCAAGAAATAACCCAAAAAATTGGATTAAATAAAATCAAGAATTATCTCAAAGATTTTGATTATGGAAATCAAGACTTCTCTGGAGATAAAGAAAGAAACAACGGATTAACAGAAGCATGGCTCGAAAGTAGCTTAAAAATTTCACCAGAAGAACAAATTCAATTCCTGCGTAAAATTATTAATCACAATCTCCCAGTTAAAAACTCAGCCATAGAAAACACCATAGAGAACATGTATCTACAAGATCTGGATAATAGTACAAAACTGTATGGGAAAACTGGTGCAGGATTCACAGCAAATAGAACCTTACAAAACGGATGGTTTGAAGGGTTTATTATAAGCAAATCAGGACATAAATATGTTTTTGTGTCCGCACTTACAGGAAACTTGGGGTCGAATTTAACATCAAGCATAAAAGCCAAGAAAAATGCGATCACCATTCTAAACACACTAAATTTATAAAAAATCTAATGGCAAAATCGCCCAACCCTTCAATCAAGTCGGGACGGCCAAAAGCAAGCTTTTGGCTCCCCTCGCTGGCGCTCGGCGCCCCTTATTTCAAACGTTAGACGGCAAAGTCACAGACCGCGGGATCTCTTATGACCAACTACTTTGATAGCCCCTTCAAAGGCAAGCTGCTTTCTGAGCAAGTGAAGAACCCCAATATCAAAGTTGGGCGGTACAGCTATTACTCTGGCTACTATCATGGGCACTCATTCGATGACTGCGCACGGTATCTGTTTCCGGACCGTGATGACGTTGATAAGTTGATCATCGGTAGTTTCTGCTCTATCGGGAGTGGGGCTTCCTTTATCATGGCTGGCAATCAGGGGCATCGGTACGACTGGGCATCATCTTTCCCGTTCTTTTATATGCAGGAAGAACCTGCATTCTCAAGCGCACTCGATGCCTTCCAAAAAGCAGGTAATACTGTCATTGGCAATGACGTTTGGATCGGCTCTGAGGCAATGGTCATGCCCGGAATCAAGATCGGGCACGGTGCGGTGATAGGCAGCCGCTCGTTGGTGACAAAAGATGTGGAGCCTTACGCTATCGTTGGCGGCAATCCCGCTAAGAAGATTAAGAAACGCTTCACCGATGAGGAAATTTCATTGCTTCTGGAGATGGAGTGGTGGAATTGGTCACTGGAGAAGATCAAAGCGGCAATGCCCATGCTGTGCTCGTCTAATATTGTTGGCCTGCACAAGTATTGGCTCGAGTTTGCCGTCTAACAATTCAATCAAGCCGATGCCGCTTCGCGGCACGGCTTATTTCAGGCGTTATGCAGCCAAATCCCAACAATTAAGGGTCTTAAAATGGTAAAAGATTGGATTCCCATCTCTCATGATAATTACAAGCAGGTGCAAGGACCGTTCTATCATGGAACCAAAGCCAATTTGGCGATTGGTGACTTGCTAACCACAGGGTTCATCTCTCATTTCGAGGACGGTCGTATTCTTAAGCACATCTACTTTTCAGCCTTGATGGAGCCAGCAGTTTGGGGAGCTGAACTTGCTATGTCACTGTCTGGCCTCGAGGGTCGCGGCTACATATACATAGTTGAGCCAACAGGACCGTTCGAAGACGATCCGAATCTTACGAACAAAAGATTTCCCGGTAATCCAACACAGTCCTATAGAACCTGCGAACCCTTGAGAATTGTTGGCGTTGTTGAAGACTGGGAGGGGCATCCTGTTGAATTAATAAGGGGAATGTTGGATTCGTTGGAGGACTTAAAGCGCCGTGGTTTACACGTCATTGAAGACTAGTCCTTTGCATAACAAAGCCATCAAACCGGACGCCAGAGATTCCGCGCCTGTTGCGCATGGCTTCGCCATTTTATGCGCAATAGGCGCGCCACCCTGTCGCCGTTTATGGCGGCGTTAGATGCACTAAGCACATAATTGCTCACAGCCAAACTATCAGGTCAAGTCTGCTTTTATTATTTTTAAGCGTGCATAATAAGCCCTACACAAATTGGGAGATATATCATGAAAGGCTGGCTTTTTCTTGTTATCGCAATAGTTGGCGAAGTAATCGCAACATCCGCATTAAAATCTAGCGAGGGCTTTACTAAGCTTGCCCCTTCCGCCGTTGTCATAATCGGTTATGGCATCGCATTTTATTTTCTTTCTCTGGTTCTGAAATCCATCCCTGTCGGTGTTGCTTATGCAGTCTGGTCGGGACTCGGCGTCGTCATAATTACAGCCATTGCCTGGTTGCTTCATGGGCAAAAGCTTGATGCGTGGGGCTTTGTAGGTATGGGGCTCATAATTGCTGCCTTTTTGCTCGCCCGATCCCCATCGTGGAAGTCGCTGCGGAGGCCGACGCCATGGTGACGGTGTTCGGCATTCTGAATCTCACCGAGGACTCCTTCTTCGATGAGAGCCGGCGGCTAGACCCCGCCGGCGCTGTCACCGCGGCGATCGAAATGCTGCGAGTCGGATCAGACGTCGTGGATGTCGGACCGGCCGCCAGCCATCCGGACGCGAGGCCTGTATCGCCGGCCGATGAGATCAGACGTATTGCGCCGCTCTTAGACGCCCTGTCCGATCAGATGCACCGTGTTTCAATCGACGGCACTGTTGCAAAGTTAGCGATGAGGCAGCCTTTTGTCTTATTCAAAGGCCTTACATTTCAAAAACTCTGCTTACCAGGCGCATTTCGCCCAGGGGATCACCATAATAAAATGCTGAGGCCTGGCCTTTGCGTAGTGCACGCATCACCTCAATACCTTTGATGGTGGCGTAAGCCGTCTTCATGGATTTAAATCCCAGCGTGGCGTTGATTATCCGTTTCAGTTTGCCATGATCGCATTCAATCACGTTGTTCCGGTACTTAATCTGTCGGTGTTCAACGTCAGACGGGCACCGGCCTTCGCGTTTGAGCAGAGCAAGCGCGCGACCATAGGCGGGCGCTTTATCCGTGTTGATGAATCGTGGGATCTGCCACTTCTTCACGTTGTTGAGGATTTTACCCAGAAACCGGTATGCAGCTTTGCTGTTACGACGGGAGGAGAGATAAAAATCGACAGTGCGGCCCCGGCTGTCGACGGCCCGGTACAGATACGCCCAGCGGCCATTGACCTTCACGTAGGTTTCATCCATGTGCCACGGGCAAAGATCGGAAGGGTTACGCCAGTACCAGCGCAGCCGTTTTTCCATTTCAGGCGCATAACGCTGAACCCAGCGGTAAATCGTGGAGTGATCGACATTCACTCCGCGTTCAGCCAGCATCTCCTGCAGCTCACGGTAACTGATGCCGTATTTGCAGTACCAGCGTACGGCCCACAGAATGATGTCACGCTGAAAATGCCGGCCTTTGAATGGGTTCATGTGCAGCTCCATCAGCAAAAGGGGATGATAAGTTTATCACCACCGACTATTTGCAACAGTGCCACTTCGACGACTACCTGCTGCCGGCCGAGAAGTTCGCCGCACTCAAGCGCGAGCAGGCCCTGCCCCTGGCGATCAACCCGAACAGCGACCAGTACCTGGAAGAGCGTTTGCAGCTGCTGGACGAGCAGTTGGCCACCGTCACCCGCCTGGCCAAGGACAACGAGCTGCCCGATGCCATCCTCACCGAGTCAGGGCTGAAAATCACCCCGCTGGATGCGGCGGTGCCGGATCGGGCGCAGGCGCTGATCGACCAAACCAGCCAGTTACTGCCGCGCATCAAGATCACCGAACTGCTGATGGACGTGGACGACTGGACGGGCTTCAGCCGCCACTTCACCCACTTGAAGGACGGGGCCGAGGCCAAAGACAGGACGTTGCTGCTGTCCGCAATCCTCGGTGATGCGATCAACCTCGGGCTGACCAAGATGGCCGAGTCGAGCCCCGGCCTGACCTACGCCAAGCTGTCCTGGCTGCAAGCCTGGCACATCCGCGACGAAACCTATTCGGCGGCCTTGGCCGAGCTGGTCAACCACCAGTATCGCCACGCCTTTGCCGCCCACTGGGGCGACGGCACGACCTCATCCTCCGATGGCCAGCGCTTCCGCGCGGGTGGCCGGGGCGAGAGCACCGGGCACGTCAACCCGAAGTACGGTAGCGAGCCGGGACGGCTGTTCTATACCCATATCTCCGACCAGTACGCGCCGTTCAGCACCCGCGTGGTGAATGTCGGCGTCCGCGATTCCACCTATGTGCTCGACGGCCTGCTGGGCACTGTTGCAAATAGTCGGTGGTGATAAACTTATCATCCCCTTTTGCTGATGGAGCTGCACATGAACCCATTCAAAGGCCGGCATTTTCAGCGTGACATCATTCTGTGGGCCGTACGCTGGTACTGCAAATACGGCATCAGTTACCGTGAGCTGCAGGAGATGCTGGCTGAACGCGGAGTGAATGTCGATCACTCCACGATTTACCGCTGGGTTCAGCGTTATGCGCCTGAAATGGAAAAACGGCTGCGCTGGTACTGGCGTAACCCTTCCGATCTTTGCCCGTGGCACATGGATGAAACCTACGTGAAGGTCAATGGCCGCTGGGCGTATCTGTACCGGGCCGTCGACAGCCGGGGCCGCACTGTCGATTTTTATCTCTCCTCCCGTCGTAACAGCAAAGCTGCATACCGGTTTCTGGGTAAAATCCTCAACAACGTGAAGAAGTGGCAGATCCCACGATTCATCAACACGGATAAAGCGCCCGCCTATGGTCGCGCGCTTGCTCTGCTCAAACGCGAAGGCCGGTGCCCGTCTGACGTTGAACACCGACAGATTAAGTACCGGAACAACGTGATTGAATGCGATCATGGCAAACTGAAACGGATAATCAACGCCACGCTGGGATTTAAATCCATGAAGACGGCTTACGCCACCATCAAAGGTATTGAGGTGATGCGTGCACTACGCAAAGGCCAGGCCTCAGCATTTTATTATGGTGATCCCCTGGGCGAAATGCGCCTGGTAAGCAGAGTTTTTGAAATGTAAGGCCTTTGAATAAGACAAAAGGCTGCCTCATCGCTAACTTTGCAACAGTGCCGTCTAACGAGCTTACCGAAGCTGCTTACTACCTCTCGCTAAAAGCAAAGCGCGTTCTCTGGTTATGTCTTATGCAGACGTATTTCACAGCTTCAGTAAGCGAAGATGATGATGAGATGGCTGTACTCGGTGACTCTACTTTCAAAGTAAAGGTGGCTGACTATCAGCAAATTTTTCAGGTAAGCCGTAACCAGGCTATCAAGGATGTTAAAGAAGGCGTGTTTGAGTTAAGCCGTTCTGCGGTAATCTTTTACCCGAAAGAAGGGAGTTTTGACTGCGTCGCGCGCCCCTGGCTAACAGAGGCTGGCAGCCGATCAGCTCGTGGTATCTGGGAAATCGAATTTAACCATAAACTCCTGCGGTACATTTACGGCCTGACGAACCAGTTCACCACCTACTCGCTCCGCGATTGTGGCAGTCTTCGAAATCCACGGACGATCCGCCTTTATGAAAGTCTTGCTCAATTCAAATCTTCAGGCTTATGGGTTACTACTCATGCTTGGTTAAATGACCGTTTCCTTTTGCCGGAATCCCAACAGAAGAACTTGGCAGAGTTGAAACGATCTTTCCTTGATCCTGCTCTCAAGCAGATAAATGAGAAAACACCTTTACTTGCTAAGTATAGTATTGATGATTCAGGAAAATTTCTGTTCTCAATAATTGATAAGCAAAATCCCGTCTGACATAAATCAGCACACATGAGCCTGTCATTTGACAAATTTTTGTCATGAAGATGGGCGAATTTCCACACAGCACCGGCGCCCGGCAAGGTGGGCGGATTCCCACACGGCACCGGCGCCCGGCAAGGTGGGTGGATTTCCACACGGCACCGGCGCCCGGCAAGGTGGGCGGATTTCCACACGGCACCGGCGCCCGGCAAGGTGGGCGGATTTCCACACAGCACCGGCGCCCGGCAAGGTGGGCGGATTTCCACACAGCACCGGCGCCCGGCAAGGTGGGCGGATTTCCACACGGCACCGGCACCCGGCAAGGTGGGCGGATTCCCACACAGCACCGGCGCCCGGCAAGGTGGGCGGATTTCCACACGGCACCGGCGCCCGGCAAGGTGGGCGGATTTCCACACAGCACGGGGTCCGCTTGGAAAACGGAAAATATCCCACGCTAAGACTGTTTGCTGTACAAATTGATGTCGACAGCGCGTAATGACCGTAGTCACAGGAACAGCTAATGGTATTGAAAATTGACCCGTAACTGAAACAGCATCGACCCAGCAGCGATGATGTGAACCTTGAAGAACTTTGGGTGCAGCCTCTTATAGCAGCAGTTTTTGCTGTTGTTCCCTTAATAAGATATGCCCTGTAAATACCCTCATGGCTTCATTTATAATACTATTATTAGCTTACTACGACTCAGTCTAGAAACAGCATCATCTCCACTGGGGCTAAAACACCACTTACCGCATGCTTTCATATAACCAGATTTCAGCCCCCTTGAAAGGGACTAATCGCTGTATACCAGCGAGTCTAAAACACCTTGTCCACTATGGACCCCTCCCTCTGTCGATTCAGCTGATTTGCTACGAATTAGATATCCAGCAAAACTGTGCTCAGCACTGGAGGGATTGTTATCTGTCTGCACGGAGAACATTCCAAGTTCGCTTATCAAATCATTCACCTTATGCAACTCCCCTTTACGCACAATCAAGGTGGGCATAGCTCGGGGCTGAGGGTGTAAACGGCGCATCAGCGACCAGGACTGATATTGTTGTGGAGTGAGTTCCGTCAGTTTTGTCAGGATATCCGCACCAAACAGACAATGCCCCCCGCCTTCACCCTGATTTTTGAGAACCCAGGTTTCCGAAGGAGACTCTTTTGCAAGGTTGATACTATCCGGGCTGATGGGTAACATCTCACCCAGTATCGTTTTTGCTATTTTAGCTTCCTGCAGTGTTAATCCAAATGCGACAAACTCGTCGTAACCCAATTGCGAGAGCAGCATTTGTACTCGCTTGCTGGTCGCCAGTTGCTGGCCAACTGTGGCGTTCACTGCAACCCGGTGCTGCTCAATGAATACTCGGGTCGCCATCAGCGCCTGACAACACTCCTGCTCATCGATATTGAATGCTTCATAATCAGAATACTGATATCCGGCACGTAAGTAGACGGTATCAAGTGGGCCTACACCCTCGAGAATGAGCCTGTTGTCGGCGCCTGTACTCAATTGATTATGCAGTTCACGAAAAGTCCTGCGATGCGTTTCGATTCCTTTTTGCTGGAGGGCGAGCTCAAGCAAGTGTTGATCAAACACATTATTTTCATTCTCCTGCACAATCATCAGGAACCTGGCAGGGCCGGGGTCTCCGAACTCCTGCTTAATTCTGCAAGTTGCCTGACAAATCGCTGCTGATAACCCTTCGATCGCTTGATTGTCGACAAGCGCCCCTGTTGCCTGATTCGATAAATCAGAAAAGACAGCGGGATATTGCCGTTGTAGATAGTGATGCAGATCATGTATCCGCTGACCAAACGGCCCCATTCCTGCAGCTATACCATTGAACTCTATAAGCCTGAACCCATCACGATTATCATCCATAAAGTCGCTACGCATAATGAGTAATGGTAATCGAGGAGCATGCCTTGATGATGAATGGATTTGTTGATGCATGTTCAGGAGGGCTGAAAAGAAGGCATTCCCGGCCTTGATGGGATAAATCGCAGAGTACAAAAAATCATGATCCTCAGAAACTGAATAGATTAATTTGCTGAGTATTCCTGTTGCATTCTTTAAGTACTGATAGGATTTACGGCTGATAGGTGTTGGTGTCAGGGTAAACGGGGTATGCACTGCGGAATACGACGATTCCTTGAAAGCAACACCATGAGTTAAGGCCTATTCGACGGCATCATCCTTGAGCTTCTGAACATCAAGAGTACTCATTTTACGTCCCCTGATTTTACCTGGCATATCATTGGTGGTTGTTACTTGGCTATCAGCCTATAAAATTTGATTGATTACTTCAATAGTTCTTGTAGCATTGAATTATGAAAAAAGAGGCACTGTTGCAAAGTTAGCGATGAGGCAGCCTTTTGTCTTATTCAAAGGCCTTACATTTCAAAAACTCTGCTTACCAGGCGCATTTCGCCCAGGGGATCACCATAATAAAATGCTGAGGCCTGGCCTTTGCGTAGTGCACGCATCACCTCAATACCTTTGATGGTGGCGTAAGCCGTCTTCATGGATTTAAATCCCAGCGTGGCGTTGATTATCCGTTTCAGTTTGCCATGATCGCATTCAATCACGTTGTTCCGGTACTTAATCTGTCGGTGTTCAACGTCAGACGGGCACCGGCCTTCGCGTTTGAGCAGAGCAAGCGCGCGACCATAGGCGGGCGCTTTATCCGTGTTGATGAATCGTGGGATCTGCCACTTCTTCACGTTGTTGAGGATTTTACCCAGAAACCGGTATGCAGCTTTGCTGTTACGACGGGAGGAGAGATAAAAATCGACAGTGCGGCCCCGGCTGTCGACGGCCCGGTACAGATACGCCCAGCGGCCATTGACCTTCACGTAGGTTTCATCCATGTGCCACGGGCAAAGATCGGAAGGGTTACGCCAGTACCAGCGCAGCCGTTTTTCCATTTCAGGCGCATAACGCTGAACCCAGCGGTAAATCGTGGAGTGATCGACATTCACTCCGCGTTCAGCCAGCATCTCCTGCAGCTCACGGTAACTGATGCCGTATTTGCAGTACCAGCGTACGGCCCACAGAATGATGTCACGCTGAAAATGCCGGCCTTTGAATGGGTTCATGTGCAGCTCCATCAGCAAAAGGGGATGATAAGTTTATCACCACCGACTATTTGCAACAGTGCCAATATATCTACTTATTGAGAGATGATATATTTATTTCCAAAATGCTACAGATACATCATCATGAAACGGATCACCGCAAACAGGTTACTCGCCTGGGGATTCCCTTTCGACCCGAGCATCCGTATGATACTCATGCTCGATTATTATTATTATAGAAGCCCCCATGAATAAATCGCTCATCATTTTCGGCATCGTCAACATAACCTCGGACAGTTTCTCCGATGGAGGCCGGTATCTGGCGCCAGACGCAGCCATTGCGCAGGCGCGTAAGCTGATGGCCGAGGGGGCAGATGTGATCGACCTCGGTCCGGCATCCAGCAATCCCGACGCCGCGCCTGTTTCGTCCGACACAGAAATCGCGCGTATCGCGCCGGTGCTGGACGCGCTCAAGGCAGATGGCATTCCCGTCTCGCTCGACAGTTATCAACCCGCGACGCAAGCCTATGCCTTGTCGCGTGGTGTGGCCTATCTCAATGATATTCGCGGTTTTCCAGACGCTGCGTTCTATCCGCAATTGGCGAAATCATCTGCCAAACTCGTCGTTATGCATTCGGTGCAAGACGGGCAGGCAGATCGGCGCGAGGCACCCGCTGGCGACATCATGGATCACATTGCGGCGTTCTTTGACGCGCGCATCGCGGCGCTGACGGGTGCCGGTATCAAACGCAACCGCCTTGTCCTTGATCCCGGCATGGGGTTTTTTCTGGGGGCTGCTCCCGAAACCTCGCTCTCGGTGCTGGCGCGGTTCGATGAATTGCGGCTGCGCTTCGATTTGCCGGTGCTTCTGTCTGTTTCGCGCAAATCCTTTCTGCGCGCGCTCACAGGCCGTGGTCCGGGGGATGTCGGGGCCGCGACACTCGCTGCAGAGCTTGCCGCCGCCGCAGGTGGAGCTGACTTCATCCGCACACACGAGCCGCGCCCCTTGCGCGACGGGCTGGCGGTATTGGCGGCGCTGAAAGAAACCGCAAGAATTCGTTAACTGCACATTCGGGATATTTCTCTATATTCGCGCTTCATCAGAAAACTGAAGGAACCTCCATTGAATCGAACTAATATTTTTTTTGGTAAATCGCATTCTGACTGGTTGCCTGTCAGAGGCGGAGAATCTGGTGATTTTGTTTTTCGACGTGGTGACGGGCATGCCTTCGCGAAAATCGCACCTGCTTCCCGCCGCGGTGAGCTCGCTGGAGAGCGTGACCGCCTCATTTGGCTCAAAGGTCGAGGTGTGGCTTGCCCCGAGGTCATCAACTGGCAGGAGGAACAGGAGGGTGCATGCTTGGTGATAACGGCAATTCCGGGAGTACCGGCGGCTGATCTGTCTGGAGCGGATTTGCTCAAAGCGTGGCCGTCAATGGGGCAGCAACTTGGCGCTGTTCACAGCCTATCGGTTGATCAATGTCCGTTTGAGCGCAGGCTGTCGCGAATGTTCGGACGCGCCGTTGATGTGGTGTCCCGCAATGCCGTCAATCCCGACTTCTTACCGGACGAGGACAAGAGTACGCCGCAGCTCGATCTTTTGGCTCGTGTCGAACGAGAGCTACCGGTGCGGCTCGACCAAGAGCGCACCGATATGGTTGTTTGCCATGGTGATCCCTGCATGCCGAACTTCATGGTGGACCCTAAAACTCTTCAATGCACGGGTCTGATCGACCTTGGGCGGCTCGGAACAGCAGATCGCTATGCCGATTTGGCACTCATGATTGCTAACGCCGAAGAGAACTGGGCAGCGCCAGATGAAGCAGAGCGCGCCTTCGCTGTCCTATTCAATGTATTGGGGATCGAAGCCCCCGACCGCGAACGCCTTGCCTTCTATCTGCGATTGGACCCTCTGACTTGGGGTTGATGTTCATGCCGCCTGTTTTTCCTGCTCATTGGCACGTTTCGCAACCTGTTCTCATTGCGGACACCTTTTCCAGCCTCGTTTGGAAAGTTTCATTGCCAGACGGGACTCCTGCAATCGTCAAGGGATTGAAACCTATAAAAGACATTGCTGATGAACTGCGCGGGGCCGACTATCTGGTATGGCGCAATGGGAGGGGAGCAGTCCGGTTGCTCGGTCGTGAGAACAATCTGATGTTGCTCGAATATGCCGGGGAGCGAATGCTCTCTCACATCGTTGCCGAGCACGGCGACTACCAGGCGACCGAAATTGCAGCGGAACTAATGGCGAAGCTGTATGCCGCATCTGAGGAACCCCTGCCTTCTGCCCTTCTCCCGATCCGGGATCGCTTTGCAGCTTTGTTTCAGCGGGCGCGCGATGATCAAAACGCAGGTTGTCAAACTGACTACGTCCACGCGGCGATTATAGCCGATCAAATGATGAGCAATGCCTCGGAACTGCGTGGGCTACATGGCGATCTGCATCATGAAAACATCATGTTCTCCAGTCGCGGCTGGCTGGTGATAGATCCCGTCGGTCTGGTCGGTGAAGTGGGCTTTGGCGCCGCCAATATGTTCTACGATCCGGCTGACAGAGACGACCTTTGTCTCGATCCTAGACGCATTGCACAGATGGCGGACGCATTCTCTCGTGCGCTGGACGTCGATCCGCGTCGCCTGCTCGACCAGGCGTACGCTTATGGGTGCCTTTCCGCAGCTTGGAACGCGGATGGAGAAGAGGAGCAACGCGATCTAGCTATCGCGGCCGCGATCAAGCAGGTGCGACAGACGTCATACTAGATATCAAGCGACTTCTCCTATCCCCTGGGAACACATCAATCTCACCGGAGAATATCGCTGGCCAAAGCCTTAGCGTAGGATTCCGCCCCTTCCCGCAAACGACCCCTTTCTGGCGCGTTTGCAGGGCCATAGACGGCCGCCAGCCCAGCGGCGAGGGCAACCAGCCCGGTGAGCGTCGGAAAGGCGCTGGAAGCCCCGTAGCGACGCGGAGAGGGGCGAGACAAGCCAAGGGCGCAGGCTCGATGCGCAGCACGACATAGCCGGTTCTCGCAAGGACGAGAATTTCCCTGCGGTGCCCCTCAAGTGTCAATGAAAGTTTCCAACGCGAGCCATTCGCGAGAGCCTTGAGTCCACGCTAGATCTATCTCATCTGCGCAAGGCAGAACGTGAAGACGGCCGCCCTGGACCTCGCCCGCGAGCGCCAGGCGCACGAGGCCGGCGCGCGGACCCGCGCCACGGCCCACGAGCGGACGCCGCAGCAGGAGCGCCAGAAGGCCGCCAGAGAGGCCGAGCGCGGCCGTGAGGCTTGGACGCTAGGGCAGGGCATGAAAAAGCCCGTAGCGGGCTGCTACGGGCGTCTGACGCGGTGGAAAGGGGGAGGGGATGTTGTCTACATGGCTCTGCTGTAGTGAGTGGGTTGCGCTCCGGCAGCGGTCCTGAGCGGTCCTGATCAATCGTCACCCTTTCTCGGTCCTTCAACGTTCCTGACAACGAGCCTCCTTTTCGCCAATCCATCGACAATCACCGCGAGTCCCTGCTCGAACGCTGCGTCCGGACCGGCTTCGTCGAAGGCGTCTATCGCGGCCCGCAACAGCGGCGAGAGCGGAGCCTGTTCAACGGTGCCGCCGCGCTCGCCGGCATCGCTGTCGCCGGCCTGCTCCTCAAGCACGGCCCCAACAGTGAAGTAGCTGATTGTCATCAGCGCATTGACGGCGTCCCCGGCCGAAAAACCCGCCTCGCAGAGGAAGCGAAGCTGCGCGTCGGCCGTTTCCATCTGCGGTGCGCCCGGTCGCGTGCCGGAATGGATGCGCGCGCCATCGCGGTAGGCGAGCAGCGCCTGCCTGAAGCTGCGGGCATTCCCGATCAGAAATGAGCGCCAGTCGTCGTCGGCTCTCGGCACCGAATGCGTATGATTCTCCGCCAGCATGGCTTCGGCCAGTGCGTCGAGCAGCGCCCGCTTGTTCCTGAAGTGCCAGTAAAGCGCCGGCTGCTGAACCCCCAACCGTTCCGCCAGTTTGCGTGTCGTCAGACCGTCTACGCCGACCTCGTTCAACAGGTCCAGGGCGGCACGGATCACTGTATTCGGCTGCAACTTTGTCATGCTTGACACTTTATCACTGATAAATATAATATGTCCACCAACTTATCAGTGATAAAGAATCCGCGCGTTCAATCGGACCAGCGGAGGCTGGTCCGGAGGCCAGACGTGAAACCCAACAGACCCCTGATCGTAATTCTGAGCACTGTCGCGCTCGACGCTGTCGGCATCGGCCTGATTATGCCGGTGCTGCCGGGCCTCCTGCGCGATCTGGTTCACTCGAACGACGTCGCCGCCCACTATGGCATTCTGCTGGCGCTGTATGCGTTGATGCAATTTGCCTGCGCACCTGTGCTGGGCGCGCTGTCGGATCGTTTCGGGCGGCGGCCGGTCTTGCTCGTCTCGCTGGCCGGCGCTGCTGTCGACTACGCCATCATGGCGACGGCGCCTTTCCTTTGGGTTCTCTATATCGGGCGGATCGTGGCCGGCATCACCGGGGCGACTGGGGCGGTAGCCGGCGCTTATATTGCCGATATCACTGATGGCGATGAGCGCGCGCGGCACTTCGGCTTCATGAGCGCCTGTTTCGGGTTCGGGATGGTCGCGGGACCTGTGCTCGGTGGGCTGATGGGCGGTTTCTCCCCCCACGCTCCGTTCTTCGCCGCGGCAGCCTTGAACGGCCTCAATTTCCTGACGGGCTGTTTCCTTTTGCCGGAGTCGCACAAAGGCGAACGCCGGCCGTTACGCCGGGAGGCTCTCAACCCGCTCGCTTCGTTCCGGTGGGCCCGGGGCATGACCGTCGTCGCCGCCCTGATGGCGGTCTTCTTCATCATGCAACTTGTCGGACAGGTGCCGGCCGCGCTTTGGGTCATTTTCGGCGAGGATCGCTTTCACTGGGACGCGACCACGATCGGCATTTCGCTTGCCGCATTTGGCATTCTGCATTCACTCGCCCAGGCAATGATCACCGGCCCTGTAGCCGCCCGGCTCGGCGAAAGGCGGGCACTCATGCTCGGAATGATTGCCGACGGCACAGGCTACATCCTGCTTGCCTTCGCGACACGGGGATGGATGGCGTTCCCGATCATGGTCCTGCTTGCTTCGGGTGGCATCGGAATGCCGGCGCTGCAAGCAATGTTGTCCAGGCAGGTGGATGAGGAACGTCAGGGGCAGCTGCAAGGCTCACTGGCGGCGCTCACCAGCCTGACCTCGATCGTCGGACCCCTCCTCTTCACGGCGATCTATGCGGCTTCTATAACAACGTGGAACGGGTGGGCATGGATTGCAGGCGCTGCCCTCTACTTGCTCTGCCTGCCGGCGCTGCGTCGCGGGCTTTGGAGCGGCGCAGGGCAACGAGCCGATCGCTGATAGAGGTTTATAGCGGCTTCGTTCCCTTCCGCAACCGTCAGCATGATCTGCTCCACATGCTCGCGGCCATAGTCTATCACCGCCCGCAGCAGCATACCGGCGACCCCTCGGCCTCGCTGTTCGGGCTCCACGAAAACGCCGGACAGATGCGCCTTGTGAGCGTCCTTGGGGCCGTCCTCCTGTTTGAAGACCGACAGCCCAATGATCTCGCCGTCGATGTAGGCGCCGAATGCCACGGCATCTCGCAACCGTTCAGCGAACGCCTCCATGGGCTTTTTCTCCTCGTGCTCGTAAACGGACCCGAACATCTCTGGAGCTTTCTTCAGGGCCGACAATCGGATCTCGCCGAAATGCCTGCCGTTGCTAGACATTGCCAGCCAGTGCCCGTCACTCCCGTACTAACTGTCACGAACCCCTGCAATAACTGTCACGCCCCCCTGCAATAACTGTCACGAACCCCTGCAATAACTGTCACGCCCCCAAACCTGCAAACCCAGCAGGGGCGGGGGCTGGCGGGGTGTTGGAAAAATCCATCCATGATTATCTAAGAATAATCCACTAGGCGCGGTTATCAGCGCCCTTGTGGGGCGCTGCTGCCCTTGCCCAATATGCCCGGCCAGAGGCCGGATAGCTGGTCTATTCGCTGCGCTAGGCTACACACCGCCCCACCGCTGCGCGGCAGGGGGAAAGGCGGGCAAAGCCCGCTAAACCCCACACCAAACCCCGCAGAAATACGCTGGAGCGCTTTTAGCCGCTTTAGCGGCCTTTCCCCCTACCCGAAGGGTGGGGGCGCGTGTGCAGCCCCGCAGGGCCTGTCTCGGTCGATCATTCAGCCCGGTCTCCTGTTCCAGAAGACCTTCCAGCACAAAGATAGAGTCCCTCAGCGTCCCCGGTATAACGATGCCATGAAAGCCGGAATACTGATCGGACACAAAGTTGTACCAGGTGATCCCTCTGTTATTACCAAAGTATTTGCGGTTCGGTCCGGCATTGATTGTTCTGACTGGCGTAACAAAGCGCATTCCATCTGCAGATGCCACTTCTCCTCCACCCCATATCTGTGCCAGTGGCAGCGTTGCCTGAAAATCAACCAGTCTGGCATTAGCGCTGATGCTGACGGGCAGATCATCAACTCTGGCACTGGCTTCACTAGCATGGAAAAACTCATCAGCAAATCCGGTATGGGCGTTAATTTCGAGCAGCAACTCCGTTAAATCCACCGGAGGGAGTAGATCACTGATCATTTTGCTCAGTCGTTTCGGCACTGTTGCAAATAGTCGGTGGTGATAAACTTATCATCCCCTTTTGCTGATGGAGCTGCACATGAACCCATTCAAAGGCCGGCATTTTCAGCGTGACATCATTCTGTGGGCCGTACGCTGGTACTGCAAATACGGCATCAGTTACCGTGAGCTGCAGGAGATGCTGGCTGAACGCGGAGTGAATGTCGATCACTCCACGATTTACCGCTGGGTTCAGCGTTATGCGCCTGAAATGGAAAAACGGCTGCGCTGGTACTGGCGTAACCCTTCCGATCTTTGCCCGTGGCACATGGATGAAACCTACGTGAAGGTCAATGGCCGCTGGGCGTATCTGTACCGGGCCGTCGACAGCCGGGGCCGCACTGTCGATTTTTATCTCTCCTCCCGTCGTAACAGCAAAGCTGCATACCGGTTTCTGGGTAAAATCCTCAACAACGTGAAGAAGTGGCAGATCCCACGATTCATCAACACGGATAAAGCGCCCGCCTATGGTCGCGCGCTTGCTCTGCTCAAACGCGAAGGCCGGTGCCCGTCTGACGTTGAACACCGACAGATTAAGTACCGGAACAACGTGATTGAATGCGATCATGGCAAACTGAAACGGATAATCAACGCCACGCTGGGATTTAAATCCATGAAGACGGCTTACGCCACCATCAAAGGTATTGAGGTGATGCGTGCACTACGCAAAGGCCAGGCCTCAGCATTTTATTATGGTGATCCCCTGGGCGAAATGCGCCTGGTAAGCAGAGTTTTTGAAATGTAAGGCCTTTGAATAAGACAAAAGGCTGCCTCATCGCTAACTTTGCAACAGTGCCGCCCCAGCAGCATCTCCAGCTGTGAACGCTGTTCGGCTGACGGTATCAGTGCCAGTTTGTTCCACAGGCGCAACGTCGCCTTTTCCCTTACCTCTGAAATCAACCGGGTCAGCGTAGTGGCTCCGGGGAGAATAATAGTCTATCCCGGCATTGCCAGTCGGGGATATTAAAAAGAGTATAGGTTTTTATTGCGATAAACTAGGTTTCACTTTGGTTCACCATGAAGATGGATTCGCAGTTCTAATGTGTAATGAGGTTCGGATTCATCTATGGGAGGCAAGTGATGAAGGCTGGCGCTCTCGTAGTAATGATTCACCGGTTTGTACAGGTGCGGAGTCGTTTATTGCTGGTACTGCTAGTTGCCGCATTGAAGTAGAGGGAATTGATGAATTATATCAACATATTAAGCCTTTGGGCATTTTGCACCCCAATACATCATTAAAAGATCAGTGGTGGGATGAACGAGACTTTGCAGTAATTGATCCCGACAACAATTTGATTAGCTTTTTTCAACAAATAAAAAGCTAAAATCTATTATTAATCTGTTCAGCAATCGGGCGCGATTGCTGAATAAAAGATACGAGAGACCTCTCTTGTATCTTTTTTATTTTGAGTGGTTTTGTCCGTTACACTAGAAAACCGAAAGACAATAAAAATTTTATTCTTGCTGAGTCTGGCTTTCGGTAAGCTAGACAAAACGGACAAAATAAAAATCTAAATATGCTTGAACAACTTGTAACTTAAATTCATAACTGTATTTTGCCATAAAAAATGACCTCCCATAAGTTAGATTTTTGGTCTAACTTATGGGGGTCAGTTCATTCTACACTTGGGCTGCATGTTTTGATTAATTATCTAATATCTCCGGATCTCCTGTAAAGGAATATAAAACTGCCTGCATGTTTTTCAAATAAAATACGGTGAATTTCCCATCATCAGCGCTATACCAATCTCTCAAAGGCGGATTTGCTTCAAGCATTGCTTCCCTTGCTTCCACGGTATCATCAATTACGGCTTCGCCGGTGAGCCGAATCCATTTTCCTTTTGCCATACCTGAGACTTCCACCTTTGAATTTGCCAATAACTGCTGATAAACTTTTTTCTGATTGGTTGTACCAAGATAGACCTTGCCATTCCTCTCCATGGCTGCATTAAACGGTCTGACCCTTGGCTGGTCTCCTTCAACGGTTGCAAAATAAAAAGTTTTTGCTTCATTTAAAAAATCAACAACTTGACTCATCCTTTTTTACCTCCATAAATAAATTTTTCTTTACTTTTCTTTGACCTAAATTCCACGTGCATTTTTTATTAGCTTAAAAGAACACTATTTCACGAAGAATTTAAACTGATACTCCCACATTGTAACATTATTTACCACCACCTTTCAATCTTTTTCAATAAATTATTGATTGCAACTTTTGAGTAAAGATACTTATTAAACCCTGCAAGTTATCCACAGAGCAACACTCGATTTTCAAGATGATATCTTTATTATACCAGACATTTTTCATACACTTCCTTGGGCACTGTTGCAAAGTTAGCGATGAGGCAGCCTTTTGTCTTATTCAAAGGCCTTACATTTCAAAAACTCTGCTTACCAGGCGCATTTCGCCCAGGGGATCACCATAATAAAATGCTGAGGCCTGGCCTTTGCGTAGTGCACGCATCACCTCAATACCTTTGATGGTGGCGTAAGCCGTCTTCATGGATTTAAATCCCAGCGTGGCGTTGATTATCCGTTTCAGTTTGCCATGATCGCATTCAATCACGTTGTTCCGGTACTTAATCTGTCGGTGTTCAACGTCAGACGGGCACCGGCCTTCGCGTTTGAGCAGAGCAAGCGCGCGACCATAGGCGGGCGCTTTATCCGTGTTGATGAATCGTGGGATCTGCCACTTCTTCACGTTGTTGAGGATTTTACCCAGAAACCGGTATGCAGCTTTGCTGTTACGACGGGAGGAGAGATAAAAATCGACAGTGCGGCCCCGGCTGTCGACGGCCCGGTACAGATACGCCCAGCGGCCATTGACCTTCACGTAGGTTTCATCCATGTGCCACGGGCAAAGATCGGAAGGGTTACGCCAGTACCAGCGCAGCCGTTTTTCCATTTCAGGCGCATAACGCTGAACCCAGCGGTAAATCGTGGAGTGATCGACATTCACTCCGCGTTCAGCCAGCATCTCCTGCAGCTCACGGTAACTGATGCCGTATTTGCAGTACCAGCGTACGGCCCACAGAATGATGTCACGCTGAAAATGCCGGCCTTTGAATGGGTTCATGTGCAGCTCCATCAGCAAAAGGGGATGATAAGTTTATCACCACCGACTATTTGCAACAGTGCCGATGACGGATGGCTGGCCGCTGTATGAATCCCGCCTGAAGGGAAAGCTGCACGTAATCAGCAAGCGATATACGCAGCGAATTGAGCGGCATAACCTGAATCTGAGGCAGCACCTGGCACGGCTGGGACGGAAGTCGCTGTCGTTCTCAAAATCGGTGGAGCTGCATGACAAAGTCATCGGGCATTATCTGAACATAAAACACTATCAATAAGTTGGAGTCATTACCTGCTCTGCCTACTACTTCTTCAATGAAGGGGGGAAAAAACGGAAGTACAGCTGAACGACAAGCACAAAAAAAACCGACTGGTAATTTGGCTTTTTTGTGTTTTCCAGCCTTGAGTTGGTGGCTCTGACTGGAGGAAGATACTCTACACCCAACACTCATAGTATTATGGCACTAGACACCTGTTGTCTAGTTTGACTTCAGATTGTCTGTCAATGGTAATTTCTTTAAATGAATTTTATGCATGCATCTGTATAATCTTTGTGTTGGCGCTGTACAGTGTGTCTCCCTTGCTTCTAACCCCTGCGCTATCTGGGGATGAACGAATTAAAGTCCTGGCTGAACAAACGGGTGGTGCTGTGTTCAGTGCTCTGGTAGAGGGAAGGTACTCTACATCCAACAATGTGAGAGAGCCGTTGTGACAGGCGATGTATGAGCAAGCTACGGTGACTTCCTCCAGTATCAACCTAGAGAAACGGATGATGAATCTGTTAATCATCGTTCTCAGGGCTGTGCTCGCCATTGCAAACGCGCTGATTGCCATTCAGAAACTAATCGAGTGATTGATGGCTTAACTAAGGGAGAGACGTTTACCGCTTCCTGCCCTTTAACAAAGGAGTGTTTATGAGTTTTGAACAATTATTTACACTAACGACCCAACGTCGTTGGGTTTGCCGCAGAAAATTTATTCATTTAAAATAGATCTAAATGAAGCGGGAAACTGCAGACGTAAAAAAACCGACTGGTGAGGTCGGCTTTTTTACAGTTCCGGTACGAGCTGGTAACTCGCCCGGAAGAGAAACTCTCTACAACTGACAACAGTATGATAATCCGTGAAGCCTGATTATGCAATATGACAGGCGGTGACTACGCGTTAACGGTTTGCTTGAAAGTTAGATAAACGTATAATCAGAGGGTTAGTGCTGTGGTGAGTCTTTCCCTGCATTCCGCTAAATGCGGCATGAACAGCTTCAAAGTCCTGACAGGTAATACAGGTGGTGCTGGTTATCTGTGCTCTGGTAGGAGTGAGACTCTCTACAACTGACAAGACGAAGAGAAGCCGTGGTGACAGGCAGCGTAAGAGCAAGCCACGGTGTCTTTACTCCATTTATGGAGAAAACGGATGATTAACCTGTTAATCATCGTTCTGAGGGCGGTAGCTGCGCTTGCAAACGCGCTGATTGCAGTTCTGGAACTGATCCGTCAGTTCATCGATTGATGACTGCGGAAACGTAACTAAGGGCAGGAAGTGCACCGCTTCCTGCCCTTTAACAAAGGAGGTGTTATGGATTTTATGAGCATTTTGGGGCGCTGTTTACTTCTTCCTTTCCCTGTTGCGATGTTTGTCGGTTGCCTGTTTCCAGGCATCGATGATCGTTTTACTGGAATGTTCATGAGTTTTATTGTCGGTTGTCTATCGTGGTATATCACCAAGCCAAAACCGCAAAAGGCTGAGGTCGCGTAAGCGGCCTTTTATTTTGATACTCATTAGTTACAACATTCAATTTGCTTTTTAAAAATATCCACTTCAGCACCTCCCTCATAAATAACGTCAACCAGTTTATTGAGCTCACCCTACCCTACTCACCGGAGGATTGCAGGGATTTACGTTTTATTGCGCTACTGATTGTGCCGCGGCTGCACCCTAGCACCTTCTGTACCTGTGTCCAGGAGCTGCCACTTTCTATCAACCTGATAATTGCATCATGTCTGGCTTGATTAGGTTTACGCCCTTTATATTTGCCGTCTTTCCTTGCTTTCTCTATCCCCTGTTTCTGGCGTTCCCGCCGTTGTTCATAGTCCCTTCTGGCAACAGCGGCCAGCATATCCAGCAGCATATCGTTAATGGCTGCAAACAACCGGCTGTCAAACTCACTCATACCAGAATTAATCCAGGTCGTCGGCACATTCACGGCCATAACCCGGATATCTTTCTGACGGATCATTTTCTTCAGCGTATTCCAGTCTTCCCCTGACAGTCGGGAAAGTCTGTCCACATCCTCGATAAGCAAAATGTCATTTTGCTGGCAATCTCTCAGAAGACGAAAGAGTTCCGGGCGGTCAAGACGGGAGCCGGATTCATTCTCAATATAATAGCTGCAAATGATCAGGCCTCTTTCCCTGGCAAAAGCCTCGATAGTTTCCAGGGCACGCGAAGCATCCTGTTCTGCTGTTGAAGCTCTCAGATAAGCGCGGACAAAGTTTGTTGGTGCATTTGAAGTCATATTACAGAACCAGTTCGCATAAGGTCACACCACTATACCCAAAATGAACCAGAAAGTGGATCGACAGGAAAGGCACACTCTAAAAGAACCAAAAAACAAATAATGAGTAGATGTGACCTTGTCACTACACACTCATAAACTCAAACACTCATATACACAAGACAACTCAAATGAGTAGATACTCCTTAACTCATATACACATAAACTCATATTAACCTTTGCTCATACAAAGAGTATGATAAACTCAAAAACTCACAGGAGTAATTGAGTAGACACACAATTGAGGATTTGAGTATGAAGGTGATCTCATTTCTGAATCCGAAAGGGGGTTCAGGTAAAACAACTGCCGTAATCAACATAGCCACTGCGTTGAGCAGGAGCGGATACAACATTGCTGTGGTAGATACAGATCCACAAATGAGCCTGACGAACTGGAGCAAAGCGGGCAAGGCAGCATTTGACGTATTTACAGCAGCATCTGAAAAAGACGTCTATGGAATCCGAAAAGATCTGGCGGACTATGACTTTGCTATTGTGGACGGGGCAGGTTCACTCTCAGTAATCACCTCCGCAGCCGTCATGGTAAGCGATCTGGTAATTATCCCTGTCACCCCCAGCCCTCTGGATTTCTCCGCAGCAGGAAGCGTCGTTACTGTTCTGGAAGCACAGGCTTACAGCCGCAAAGTTGAAGCCCGCTTTCTGATCACCCGTAAGATAGAAATGGCAACCATGTTGAATGTGCTTAAAGAAAGTATCAAAGACACCGGTGTTAAAGCATTTCGTACAGCTATTACACAACGTCAGGTTTACGTGAAATCAATTCTTGATGGCGACAGCGTGTTTGAATCCAGTGATGGTGCTGCAAAAGGTGAAATAGAAATCCTTACAAAAGAGATAGTTAGAATGTTTGAGTAATTACACATTTACTCATATAATCAAATAAGTATAAAAACCGGAGTAGCCTGAATGTCACTTGAAAAAGCGCATACGTCAGTAAAAAAAATGACCTTTGGTGAAAACAGAGATCTGGAACGAGTAGTAACAGCACCAGTATCATCTGGAAAAATCAAACGTGTTAACGTTAATTTTGATGAAGAAAAGCACACCCGGTTTAAGGCTGCATGCGCCAGGAAAGGTACATCAATCACTGACGTGGTGAACCAGCTTGTAGATAACTGGCTCAAAGAGAACGAATAATTGGAAGCCGAAGCGAACAGACAGGCCGACGCAAAACAACTGTTCTCAAAGCAGCCCTGGCTATGTACAACAGCCAATAGTTACTTGATTCTGCAAAACTTAGATGATTCAGGATTTAATCTATCAGTAGGAGTTCGGACAAAATGGGGTCCGTGGGAATTTCTGTGATAACACCCGCTAAGCGATTTCTCACTGAAAGAAATCTTCAGCCCCTGCAGTTAGTTAAAGAAAATTAAATCTATAAACCTGTAAATTTTTGCGTGACAAACTCTGTCGGAATGAGAAACTGTACGGAAACTTCAATTTTAAGGTTTGTCGTGCATGTTGATGGTTATATACGGGTATCAAGCAATCGATTACGTATTACACTATTCTCCGATGTAGTTATTTCTAAACATTGAAAATGTCTAAGAAAGGAATAAAATGAAAACTATTTCACTATTTAACAACAAAGGCGGGGTAGGAAAAACGACCCTGACTTGGAACTTAAGTGTATCTCTATCGGCAAAGGGAAAATCTGTTTTGCTGATAGATTTCGATCCTCAATGCAATTTATCAATAGCTTTACTTGGTGAGACTGGCTTCTCTGACCTTTTAAAGAAGGATGCAAATAATCCTTATGGTAAAACGATAAGAGCATTTTGCCAACCATTTATACAACAAGATATTCTCCCTGTCGTACATACATTCCCACCACAATTTCCCATGGAGCCTGGCTCAGGAAGGTTAGACATAGCTCCAGGTGACTTTTGGCTCAATAATCTTTCAGATGTGATTAGTGTAGGTACAGATTTAATTGCTGGAAACGCAGTAAACAGATTCTTGATACCTAGTTTAATTGCTAGTAAAGCTCAAGAGTTAAATAATTGTGAATACGATTATGTTCTTATTGATGTACCGCCGTCATTTAATACGATAGTCAGATCGGCTCTCTACTGTTCTGATTATTTCTTGGTTCCATGTACTGCCGATATATTTTCGGCTTACTGCATAGGACTCATTGGTGAAACTTTACCAAAATTTAGAGACGACTGGGAACAGGGTATTAGAAGAACTTCAGCCCAAAATAACTCTCTAATAAGCCAAAAAGGTTCACCTAAATTTGCAGGTTGGGTCTTCAACGGATTTGATAAAAGAAAGAATCCAGGCCAACAAAACTCATCAGAGATCGCGGCTGATGCAGCCCATAGAGATAAAATAATTGATTCAGTAAAAAATGACCTTCGCCCCAAATTAGCATCTATAAAAACATACTCAGCAGTGGCTTCTTTTACTCCAGACACTCCTGTCGCAAAAGTTGAAGACCTAAATGTTATGGCTCCAGATAGTATCTTACAGGGGGTCCCGCTCAGATATTTATCTACCGTAGCACCTACTAGGGGGGTGTTGGCCAGAGGGGCTTGGTCAGGACCTCAGAAAGCCCTAATGCAGACTATGTCGGCAGAACATGACGTTTTAGCTGATTATATAATCCAAAATTTCGTTTAATATCTTTTAGGGATTGTACGCCGGCACCCCTTTTACCGTCTTAGGGGTTCCGTGGGAATTTCTGCGATAACAAACGCTAAGGAAAAGTGAAGTTCTTTAGATTGAAGCGATTAGTACGAAGTGGCCTACATAAGTGAATGGCGAACAGCATACAGATTCTCTCTTAAAAATATGTGAGACAATAGAAAAACGACTGAAAATTTTTTGTATATTAATAGCTTCACAAGCTTTGATGATAGAGGGTAAAAATCACCATTATCTAATCAATTTGACGCTCATATCATTGAATGAAGAAACGGTAAAAATCAATTGAGAGCAATATTAAATATCAAAATAAAAACGATGAAAAAAAGATTGTTACCAATACAATGAGGACATTAGAATCACGCCCCCCAAATTTTATATAATTAAGATCATAGATGCAGATCAGTTTGGTTAGTTCTCCGTAGGGGAGAAGTTATGAAAACAGGTAAATGGAATAAACATCGTTCGTGTAAAATGCATTAATACGAATGGGTAACATGTATTTCCAGGGATTTAATCAAACAATGGCATCAGTTTTTCAACCAGTAGCAGATCGCTTAAACCATCTAACAAAACAACTTCCATACCAGAGTCAATAAGTGAATCAATCCCAGGCGCTTCCTCAAAGCCGATAACCATGATCGGCTTTCGGTCTATAAAATCAAATATTACTAATGGAAGTATTACACTGTTAATTAATTCAAATTCTTTAAAGAAAGCATCTGTGCCATATTCACTGGTAGGAAAAAGAATCTCACTTAATCTCACACCATAAAAAACATGATAGTGTTCTTTAAGATTATCCTTTAAAATATTAACAGCCTTAGAATATTTCTCGTTAATAAACTCTTTGACCAGATATTTCATAAACATCTCCAATAAGAACCGACTGTAGGTCACCGGGCAAACGTTGCGGAATGGCGTCAGAGACGTCATTTTGCGGCGTTTGCCCTATCCTGCATCGCAGTGAAAAGGCAGGGACTGGCATAACTGCTGAGTAGCATCATTGCTGGCTTATCTCGCTACTGTTCTCGGTGCTTTCGTCCGCAGGTTCGGGAACAAGTAACTTGTGCCAGGGCATAGTTTTGTTGAGCAGCTCCATCAGAGGCTCAGCCAGCAGTCCCAAAATCCAGGTTGCCGTAATCACCGGTATAGTCAGATTTTGTGGCGTCCATAACTGGTGATCGAGATGATACCAGGTGATGACACACAAAATACCCCCCAGCCAGAACACAGCCCATTTAAACGCACCAAGAATGGCTAACACAAAAACAAAGATAAAATGTAAAACACTCGCGGCAAGAAGACGAAGATAAAACCATCCCCAGCCAAGCCACTTAACAAAAGTGCTCCCTGTTTTCACTGCAAAACGTTTCTTACGCTCCCTGGCGATTTCTTTCCTGAATTTAGCTCGTTCTTCCCCCTGAGGGAATTGATAGATTTTAGCCATGAGTTACCTCATTTCGATCTCAAAACGGACTTTGCTGACTCTTCTCCCCTGCCTTTCAGCATTAACACATTTAATGTTTTTAACATCTGTCCTTTCTGTTATTTCATCAATAGCTATATTGATTCCATCTCTTTTAAAGAAAGAAAACTTTTGATTTTGAATATAACCTATTTCTTTCTTAAGTTCATCTACACCTATAGTGAAAGATTTAAGATGGCTAAATTTTATCAGTTGATATAAAGGCCATGAGTATCTTCCTTGAAGAGACAAAGCAGATTTTAGAGGAAGCTCGGTAACCTGATATTTACGGGAGTCTATCGCTGTAATATAATTTATCGTCTTAGACGAAAACATAACACGAAGCAATCCCTCATTCGAAATATAGTCACAATGTGTAATTAAATTTTTATTTCTTGAAAAGAAATCTGCTGCATCCTTCATTTGCTTATATGCAACAGAACGCTCAACACCAACAAATTCTGCATACTTATCAGCCCGGATCAATAGCGACTTATCCGATTCAAGTTTATTTTCAAAGTAATAATATAAACAAATAAAAAAGACCCTTCTTGCCGAAAATGACAGTTCATTAACTAACAGATTTAATCCGCTATTATATCTAATAATTTTATCGTAATTAACATGCCTCATAGTAGATGAAAAAAGAGAAGGACAAGCTTTAGTAGCTAAAGCTCCTGATTCTGTCTTTCTTCTTATATGAAGAGTCTCATTTATTTCTAGTACCTCCAATAAGGTTCCATCTTCCCATCCTGTATTTTCTATCATACTAGCAGGAATGATAATTACTGCCGCACCACCTTGTTTATGTAATTTTATTTGCTCCATAGTGTATTTACCTTTATATATTAAGCACCTCTGAAACCATACGGTATTCTGGTATCAAGTCCTTCGCTTTCTTTATCTATTTTATACGAAAATCTTAGCTTTGATGCTCTTCTTGCGACTCTCTTAACAATTTTAACTTCGAGATGATTAATCTCTGTATATTGATTTATTTTTTCAATATTTTTTTGCAGAAAAACCTTATTAAAATCCTTAAAATTCTGATAAAGGTAAACTTTTTCGCCATTATCTATTCTGAATAATTCAAGTTCATCCTTTAATACATCTACTTCAATGTCGAAAAATGTCTTTTTACCACTGCTGTATTGTTTCCTGATAAACTGATAAAGCATATTTGAATTTTGATCAGCGAGTCTTACAGACGATATCAAAACCTGAGTAGTGTAAGAATCCTTTAACATCGTGATATATGGCTCAATGACATGTGAAAAAGCAATATCAATATATCCTTCACTTTCAACATAATCACAAAACGCAGTCAGGTTCATAAGCCTGACTGCATCAGAAGGTAATTTACCTCTCTTCTTCGTATGTCCAGAGCTTTGATTGCCCTGAGCTGTGAGAAGTTGATTTCGAGGAATACGAATAACACTGGCCTGAAGTTCTTCTGCCCCCTCTTTCAACTGCCGGTAAGCACCTGTTACATCAATATCAGCGATAAATGCATATTCCCGAGCCGTAATACGAAAGGTTGCCCCCTCAGATAACTCTTCACGTGAATCAATCTGCGCCATAGCCATAAACAAAATTCTTCTGGCAGACAAAGGCAACGATGAGAATGTGCTGTTAATTTCATTTCTGTGGCGAATTTTTGTTTTCTTTGTAACGCTCAGTAAGTTCATACATTACCTTTGGTTTTTAAGTTCTTATGGTGAAATCATAACCACAAAGGCGGAAATATGTAAAGTGGTTTATCCACCTTATATGTTTCCACCAAAACACGGATCACATGAAAGAATTTTTATCATTTATATTCAATATGATAGAAATGCGCAGGTATCCACCTTTTAACGTCATACGTTAGATTAGAGCACTATAAAGAACTAAAGAAATGAAGATACAAAGATACGAATATCTGAATAAAAACAGAAAAATGCGTACCCATCCACCTTTCAGTGCGTACCCATCCACCTTTCAGTGCGCAGCCATCCACCTTTCATGAAAATTACAGTGCGTACCCATCCACCTTTCAGTGCGTACCCATCCACCTTTCATTTTGAGGCGACAAAAAACAACACCTATCTTAATGAAATTATTGATAAAAAAACTGGCACAATGTTTGCAGAATAAGTTAGAGTAAGTTAAAGATCTTAAAGTAGATCTACCGATCTACATTTAAGATCTTAAAAACAAGAAGTTTAATAAGCAAAAAAACACAAAAAATCTGTGGATAACTTTGCTCAAAACAAAAAATTCACACTACCTGTGGATAACTTTGCGTAAACCCAGAGGACAGATCACTCTGAACCAAGACAACCACACATAAAAACAATATGCTCGCTTTTTAACCACTGCGCGTAATTGCCTGATGTTATCCCTGTGCTGTTCCGCTTCCTCGCTCACTAACTCGCTACACTCGGTCGTTCGGCTGCGGCGAGCGGTGTCTCCTTTCTCAAAACCAGAAGAGTTCAGATCATACGATCCGTTGATTGATCCTTTTTGGATCTTTCACTGAGAAGCCCTGAATCGCTTTCTAACGCTTTGTTCGATGTAACCATGAGGAAAACCATGTGAAATCGAAAAAATCGCTCAGAATGCGATACAGCGCGTTTTAGAGGGTATTTACAAAACAGTCGTTGCCTTGAGGAAATTTTGATCAAGATTGAACTCCTATCCGGATCATGGCAACAGATCACAGCAACAAGGCCGCTAAAAAGCGTTGAGCGGCGTTAAAAACCGTTAAACCGTAGCTGACTATAACGAAACGGGAAAAAACGCTCAGAACGCGTTACAGAGCGTTTTAAGGCGATGTCGGAAAGAGCCATACCTCACCTGTTCTGATGTTTTTCTCAACACAAGCACTTTTAAGAGTACTTTTAAAGATGCTATTATGCCAATAAGACAAGCGGAGGACTTATGAGCTATCAAATTCTGACAACCACAGCGGCCAGTATTACTGACCTGAAAAAAAATCCTATGGGAACCGTAGCTGAAGGTGAAGGGGACGCTGTTGCGATCCTGAACCGAAACGAACCGGCGTTCTATTGCGTTCCACCAAAACTTTACGCCTACTATCGGGAACTCGCTGAAGATGCTGAGTTAAACGCTGTTGCTGATGAGCGCATGAAAAACCCGGAAATTGTGAAGGTTAACCTGGATGACCTATGAACTGGCTTTTGACCGCAGAGCACTGAAGGAATGGCAGAAACTCGGCCACACCATCCGTGAACAATTCAAAAAGAAGCTGGCAGAACGGCTGGAAAATCCACGCGTACCCGCAGCCCGGTTACATGGTCATGCTGATCGCTATAAAATCAAACTTCGTGCATCTGGCTACAGACTTGTATATCAAGTCATTGATGAGAAAGTCGTTTTACTCGTTATTGCTGTTGGAAGAAGGGAAAGCAGCGAAGTTTATCAGATTGCAGATATGCGCTGAACTGAAACCCGCCCCGTAATTCGCGGCTGCAGCCGCTCAGACGCGCAGATGCTACACACCGTCACGGCGTACCGTTCGCAAGCTTACGCGCTAACTGCGAAAGGCTAATTGCGTGTTGTTAGTCCGGTAATGGGCTTTGCAGGGAGGGGGGATGTCCCTGATCTTAATTAAGCTGGTTTGTTTCCGGGCACTGTTGCAAAGTTAGCGATGAGGCAGCCTTTTGTCTTATTCAAAGGCCTTACATTTCAAAAACTCTGCTTACCAGGCGCATTTCGCCCAGGGGATCACCATAATAAAATGCTGAGGCCTGGCCTTTGCGTAGTGCACGTATAGGAAATTGAAAAACCAGTCGATACCATTGTCCACGCCTTATGCCACGTGAGCCTTTCTGCTTTTCCCACCACTCCGGTGGTTTCCCTCTCTGTATGGTCGATTTTTATACCGTAACAGGCTGTTTTTTATACTTTCACCGATTCCCGGGCACACTTAGCCTGTGTCAGGCCGGCATATACCTCAGTAGACTGATATCCCGCGCGTTTTTCTTCAGCCCTGATACATTCAGCCCCGCAATGGCCCGGCGGTATACCATCCGGCAGCCACACAGCACGCATTCGAACGGGTCACGACTCAGGAACTGTTTCACCATTTGTGCATAGCACACTTTCGCCACTGGTTCCGGTTTATCCATCCCCAGTGCACGGTACACCTGCGGCAGCTTCTCTCCACACACACGGTTGGCAAGGAACCCGAAGTACCTCACCATCTTAAAAAACTTCTCCGGGATGTGCTGTTTCAGCCTCGCGACCAGCTCACGCTGTGTCAGCGTTTCCGTCGCCGTTTCTCCCGTTTTGTGGTCCAGGTAACGGAAGCTCAGGCTTGCCCCTCCGTTGTAATGAGCCAGTCGGGAAGCCGCTATTGGTGGCTTCTTCAGATAACGACCCAGGTAGCGTGCCGTATTCCGCCCTCCGGCTGTCTTCTTCGACATGTACACATGCCAGTATTTTCCGCCGGATTTCAGCACCAGGCTTCTCCACTGTGATTCCGTCGTGATATGTGACAACAACTCCGGCATTGCCATCCCCTCTGACCACGCTTTCAGAAGCAGCTGCCGCATATTCCACATCCACCGTGAACGCATCGCGTCTTTCAGGAAGCTCAGCTTTTTCCACTGACCATGCTTATTCAGACCTCCACAGGTTACAGACACATGTACATGCGGATGCCAGTTGAGACGACGGCCATACGTGTGGATGGCGCAGAAGATACCGGGTTCCAGCCCCCGTTTTCGGGCGGCATACAGCAGATTCTCCACCGCCAGACGGCACACGTCATTCAGCAGCCAGCGGTTGCTTTCGAACACCGGCCACAGCGTGTCCGGCAGGGTGAAGACCAGATGTACCCAGTCGCAGTCAGGAAGACGATTCAGCTGTGTTGCTGTCCACAGGTCTGTGGCCTTCTTTCCGCAGGACGGGCAGGCACGGCTGCCGCATGAGTTGGTCAGGTACTTTACGTGCTGACAGTCCGGGTTATCACACCCGAACTCTTTTACACCCAGTATCCGTGTGCCGCAGGCCAGCATTTTGGTGACGGCTTCAACCTCGATATCGCGCAGACCGCCCGCATCCAGGAAGGACGTCCAGCACTGGTTGGCTGTGAACAGACGTTTCAGAGGGCGGGGAGTAAAACCGGACAACATGAGGATGGATTAAACCCCGGTATCCTGTAGCAGGGTAAGGGCTGCTGTATCGCCACGGCGCTTCAGGATGGAGGTCGTCACCATCGCAGGTGGTGGGTCCATGGGTTTGAGCATTTTCATCCAGTCCCATTCTCGTTGTGAGAGCTTCTCAGCACCAACAGAGAGCAGAACTGTATCGATACTTTTGCGGGTCAACATAAGGGGATGAGTCCTTAATAAAACAGGTCCTCAGAGCATACATATTCTGCGGGGCGTGCGGCAACAACAGGACGAACCGGGGCGGTTTTCAATTTGCAGCCGCCAGGCTGCCGTGGTTCGTTGACGGCAATTTCGATGATGCAGCTTGGGCGCAGGGTCGATGCGACGCAATCGTCCGATCCGGAGCCGGGACTGTCGGGCGTACACAAATCGCCCGCAGAAGCGCGGCCGTCTGGACCGATGGCTGTGTAGAAGTACTCGCCGATAGTGGAAACCGACGCCCCAGCACTCGTCCGAGGGCAAAGGAATAGAGTAGATGCCGACCGAACAAGAGCTGATTTCGAGAACGCCTCAGCCAGCAACTCGCGCGAGCCTAGCAAGGCAAATGCGAGAGAACGGCCTTACGCTTGGTGGCACAGTTCTCGTCCACAGTTCGCTAAGCTCGCTCGGCTGGGTCGCGGGAGGGCCGGTCGCAGTGATTCAGGCCCTTCTGGATTGTGTTGGTCCCCAGGGCACGATTGTCATGCCCACGCACTCGGGTGATCTGACTGATCCCGCAGATTGGAGATCGCCGCCCGTGCCTGCCGATTGGGTGCAGATCTTGCGCAACGAGATGCCGGCATACGATCCGCAAACCACACCAACTCGGAACATGGGTGCAGTGGCTGAATTGTTCCGGGCGTGTCGCAAACACTTTTGGAGGCAGCTATCACCCAGCCAAGGCCGGTATTTTCATGCTTTGTTAACCTTTTGCAGTCCGAAGAGGCGCGCAAGCAAATCATTCTGGTCATTGACGGTCCAGCCGCCTGAAAAGCCAAAGCCCTTCCGCAGCCACAGCATCGCCTCGAAACCCGCGATGGTTCGCCGCGCCGTGTTAAAGGATTGGAAACCGCCGATCTTCGGCATGTTCTTCTTCACCCGGAAATGGTCGCTCTCAATCCCCTGCTGGAGATGTTTGGTCACATAATGCACGGGATCGGGATGGAGAAGCCCATCATCAACCGACGTTTTGATCGTTGACGGGAAGGTGTTGGCCCCGTCCGTCCCAATCCTGTTCGGCGACAACAAGGGTTCATCTTTAAGCATCTTTCGGAAGAACCGCTTGGCAGCGTCGAGATCGCGCTTAGCGGTCAGCAGGAAATCCACCGGATTGCCATGCTTATCGATGGCTCGGTACAGATAGCGCCATTTGCCGCGGATCTTGACATAGGTCTCATCAATCCGGACCGAGCCGCAATGGGGTCGACGAAACTGCCGCAGCCGTTTCTCGATGACAGGTGCATAAGCCAATACCCAGCGGTTGATCGTGCTATGATCGACCTCGAAGCCCCGCTCGCGAAACATCTCTTCCAAGTCACGATAGCTGAGCGGGTAGCGCAAGTACCAGGCAACCGCCTGTACAATCAGCCAGGCCTCGAAATGCCTGCCCTTGAAATCATCCTTCGACTGGCGCTTCAGCTTTTCGGCAATGGTATTCAAAATCATCGGCTCGCTCCGCAATATCAGGAGCGGCAACTTCTCTCCCCATGGTCAACATCGAGTTAACCTGAAGAATTTGCGACAAGGCCATGCGTTCCGCTCCGGAGATGTCTGGCTTACTAGGTCCCGGCGCTATGGCGATCTGAAACACGCACTCGTTCCGGCACAATCCATCGCGGAAGGCGGTCGTCTCGCTGTGCCATTGCGGCCGGAGGAATGGCTGGCAGACCGGCAAGCTCGCCTCGACATGCGGTTGCGCGAGCTTGGCCGTGCCGCTCGCGCAGGCACGATCCCGGGCGGGTCGATTGAAAACGGCGTTCTGCATATCGAGAAACTCGAAGCCGCCGCGCCGACAGGCGCCGAAGATCTGGTGCTCGATCTCTACAAGCAGATCCCGCCCACGCGCATCACCGATCTCCTGCTGGAGGTGGATGCGGCGACCGGCTTCACCGAAGCGTTCACCCATCTGCGCACAGGAGCACCCTGCGCTGACCGGATCGGGCTAATGAACGTTATCTTGGCGGAAGGGATCAACCTCGGCTTGCGCAAAATGGCGGATGCGACAAACACCCACACCTTCTGGGAATTGATCCGCATTGGACGGTGGCATGTCGAGGGCGAAGCCTATGACCGGGCGCTGGCCATGGTGGTCGAGGCACAGGCAGCGTTACCCATGGCCCGGTTCTGGGGCATGGGCACGTCGGCTTCGAGCGACGGACAGTTCTTCGTCGCTACAGAGCAAGGTGAGGCCATGAACCTGGTCAACGCGAAATATGGCAATACCCCGGGCCTGAAAGCCTATAGCCACGTCTCCGACCAATATGCGCCGTTCGCAACCCAGGTGATTCCTGCAACGGCAAGCGAAGCGCCTTACATCCTCGATGGCCTGCTGATGAACGATGCTGGACGCCATATCCGCGAGCAGTTCACCGACACGGGCGGCTTCACCGATCACGTCTTTGCCGCATGTGCCATTCTCGGCTACCGGTTCGCTCCGCGCATCCGCGACCTGCCATCCAAACGGCTCTACGCGTTCAATCCGTCGGCCGCCCCGGCGCACCTGCGAGCGTTGATCGGCGGAAAGGTCAACCAAGCCATGATCGAGCGCAATTGGCCCGACATCCTGCGCATCGCCGCCACCATTGCTGCCGGGACCGTCGCGCCAAGCCAGATTCTGCGGAAACTCGCCTCCTATCCGCGGCAGAACGAGCTCGCGACAGCCCTGCGGGAAGTCGGTCGCGTCGAGCGCACCCTGTTCATGATCGACTGGATTCTGGATGCCGAACTCCAACGGCGTGCCCAGATCGGGCTCAACAAAGGCGAAGCTCATCATGCGCTGAAGCGGGCAATCAGCTTCCACCGCCGCGGTGAAATCCGCGACCGTTCCGCCGAAGGCCAGCATTACCGCATCGCCGGCATGAATCTGCTCGCCGCCATCATCATCTTCTGGAACACCATGAAGCTCGGCGAGGTCGTTGCAAACCAGAAACGCGATGGAAAGCTGCTATCGCCCGATCTCTTGGCCCATGTTTCGCCGCTCGGATGGGAACACATCAATCTCACCGGAGAATATCGCTGGCCAAAGCCTTAGCGTAGGATTCCGCCCCCTCCCGCAAACGACCCCAGGATCTGCTTGATCACTATAGGGTCTTCAATGCAGGCGATGACTTTCATGGCGCCGCCGCAGCCGCTGCAGGTCTCGATGTCGATATTGAAAACACGCTTGAGCCGTTGCGCCCATGTCATCGACGCTCGCCGTTGTGCTGGTGTTGCCGGTTCATCAGCCACCCTGACCTTGTTGCCCCTGCCCCGTTTTGCCGGCGTGACCAACGCCCGGTGCCGACTGTTGGGTGCGAACACCCCGTGGAAGCGGGTTAGGTTGACTCTGGGCTTCGGTACCAGGGCGGCCAGCCTTGCAATGAAATCCAATGGTTCGAAAATGACGTGCGTGGTGCCGTCCCGGTACGGCGTCTTGAGCTGGTAGCGCACGTTGCCGCCTCGTGTTAACGACAGCCGCTTCTCGGATACCGCCGGGCGGCTGATGTACCGGCACAGCCGTTCGAGCTTCTTGCGTTCATCGGCCCTGGCCGCCACGCCGGCGTGCAGGCTGGACCCGGCTACCTTGCCAATCCCGTCACCGAACGGATCACCACTGGTCGGCAGAGTTTGCAAAGTGAACACCTTTCGCCCCGCCTGTGAACCGACAGCGATACGGTAAGTGATCGAGTGCCCCAGCAGGGGTGTCATCGGGTCGTCATCCACCGCATCCGAGGCCAGATAGCTGTTTTCGACATCCCGTTCCAGCAGGCCTTGCCGTTCCAGATAGCGACCCACCCGGTGGGCGATGGTGTGCGTCAGCTGGGTGAGCTCTGGGCTGGTCGGCGCCTTGACCCAGCGGAAACGCGCTGAGCCGTGGGATTGCTCGACATACACACCGTCGAGAAACAGCATGTGGAAGTGAACATTCAGATTGAGCGCCGATCCAAAACGCTGGATCAGGGTGACCGCGCCCGTCTTGGCCACTTGGTGGGTATGGCCCGCTTTCTTGACCAGGTGCGTGGCAATGACGCGGTAAACGATGCCCAGCACCCACCCCATGATCTCGGGCCGGCTGGCAAACAGGAAACGCAGCTGAAACGGGAAGCTCAACACCCACTGACGCATGGGTTGTTCAGGCAGTACTTCATCAACCAGCAAGGCGGCACTTTCGGCCATCCGCCGCGCCCCACAGCTCGGGCAGAAACCGCGACGCTTACAGCTGAAAGCGACCAGGTGCTCGGCGTGGCAAGACTCGCAGCGAACCCGTAGAAAGCCATGCTCCAGCCGCCCGCATTGGAGAAATTCTTCAAATTCCCGTTGCACATGTCAACGGCAATTTAAAACTGACCCCTTTTACCTTAAAACAGCAAAGTAAAATTGACCCCTTTGATGATTTATTAAGACTCAATTTGTGGTTGAATTCCTACTCTCTTTTTATCTTTTAGACGATAACTTTCCCCAGATATTTGTACAACATGACAATGATGTAATAAACGATCCAACATTGCTGCTGTCAAAGTAACATCATCTGCGAATGATTTAGACCACTGGCTAAATGGTAAATTACTGGTCAAAATCGTACTGCCTTTTTCATAGCGCTTGGCAATAACATTAAAAAATAAATTTGCTTCTTCACGACCAAATGGTAAATATCCTATTTCATCGATAATCAATAACTTTGGAGCAAGTACAACACGTTGCATGTAGTTTTTTAATTTACCTTGTTGATAAGCTAGGCTAAGTTGCAACATTAAATCAGCTGCAGTAATAAACTTAGTCTTAATATTATTCATAATTGCCTTATAGCCTAAAGCCATTGATAGATGTGTTTTCCCAACACCACTTGCACCAATAAATACAACATTTTCAGCTCTTGGAATAAAGCTTAAATTAAATAGTTCAAGCAACTGCGACTTTGGAGCACCTAAAGCATAATTAAAATCATAAGCCTCCAACGTTTTGATTTGAGTAAGACCTGAAAGTTGTAAAAGAATCTGTTGACTACGTTGCTGCTTGGCTGTGTATTCATGTAATAGCATAGCTTCAACGAAATCTGCATAACTGCCATCCTTTGCTAAGGTTTGTTGTGCATGATGTGACCATTGTGATGCCACTGTTTGTAGACCAAGCTGACGGCAAAGCTGTTCAATACGCTCATACTGTAAATTCATTAAGAAACCTCCAGTAATTCATCATAGATTGATAAGGGGTGTTGAACACTCTCATGAGGTATGAGTGATGATGGGCTAACATCATCAATTACAGATTTTTTAGAACCATCATTAAATAAAGGTAATGAAGAAAAAAATTGTTGTTCTTCAAGCAAACGAGTACTTGGTTTTTCTTTAGTTGTTGCATGAATGCGTTGATTTGCTGTTTCACTAAGCCATCGACCAATATAGGCATTTGCCATATCAACATCTAAGCTAAGGTCAACCACCTTTAAACTTGCTTTTAATGGCACGATAAAACTTGATTTCAAATAACTATTAAAGCGTTCTACTTTACCTTTTGTTTGCGCACGATATGGCTTACAAACACGTGCTCGGAAGTTATATTTCTTAGCACAATCAAGTAATTTAGCATTCCAGCGATGTTGACCATCTTGATAAGCATCACGTTCAATGATAATGGCCTTAGCATTATCAAATAATACATCTTTAGGAACACCACCAAAGAACTGAAAAGCACTTTCTAAGCCATCAATCCATGCATCAGAACGTTCATGATCATAAAACTTAACAAAGGTTGCTCTAGAGTATCCCAAAGTTGCAACAAATGCTTTTAATGTGGTGTGATGACGTCGAATTGTTGTGAAATCAACCTGCATTTGTTGACCTGGTTGAGTCTCAAATCGCTTAATCGGCTCTGGTTGTTTAGTTGGCTTTAATGTATTGAGATAATTTTGTAGTGTTCTAATTTTCCCCGTGTAGCCTTTTTGCAAGATTTCTTGATACAACACTGCAGCCGGTATCCATTCTGGATCGGCGGCATTTACACGTTTGATTAAATACGGTTTATAAGGCTCAAGAATACTCACTTTAGATTGTGTTCGTTGATATTTAGGTGTTACTTGAGATCGTAAATATTTACGCACAGTATTTCTAGAAATACCGAGTTCGCGGCTAATTGCCTTAATAGATTGACCTTGTTGATGAAGTATTTGGATTGTCACTGCTTGCTCCAAAGTTAACATGTTGAGCAGTCCAAAAAGACCACTATATTAACCAAGGGGGTCAATTTTCAAATGCTGTTGGGGGGTCATTTTTACATTGCCGCTAACACACATAGCCCGGCAATTCCTTTCCCTGCTCTGCCATAAGCGCAGCGAATGCCGGGTAATACTCGTCAACGATCTGATAGAGAAGGGTTTGCTCGGGTCGGTGGCTCTGGTAACGACCAGTATCCCGATCCCGGCTGGCCGTCCTGGCCGCCACATGAGGCATGTTCCGCGTCCTTGCAATACTGTGTTTACATACAGTCTATCGCTTAGCGGAAAGTTCTTTTACCCTCAGCCGAAATGCCTGCCGTTGCTAGACATTGCCAGCCAGTGCCCGTCACTCCGCGGTCTTCACTGCGTGATCGAGTTGATCGACACCCGCCGTGACACGCTCCATGAAGTGCCTGCCTGCGTCTGTTAGCCGAACGCCCCGCGCATGGCGCTCAAATAGCAGGACACCAAGGTTATCCTCCAGCGCTTTCACACGCGCGCTGACGCTCGACTGGCTGATACCAAGTGCCTTGGCCGCATGCCGAAAATTCAGATGCTCGGCGACGGCGATGAACTGAACAAGGGAAATGAGCGGTATCCTGCCAGACAGGATACCGACATTCACGAGGTTTCGATGGTTAGTGCGCCGCATCGGAGCGGGCCTGCTACCAGTCGTCGGTTAGACGACTGGCGACTTCTCGGTGGCAGCCCCACGGAGCCGAAGGAGCACCAGCCCCAACGAAACCAGTACCGCCATCGCCGTGGCGTAACAGATCACGGGCCACGCTGTGTCATCGTTTAAAAGTGCCACCGCCAATGTCCCGACAATGCTGACTATCAGGCTTTGAACGCAGAAGTAGAACGCGACCGCTGATCCCGCGATGTCGTCGAACTCTGCCAAAGCGCCGTTCGCGGTAACGGACACCGTGAAGACAATACCGACCGCGACAACCCACATCGGTAGGATGAAGGTGAGGAATGACGGCGAGCCGTAAAGTTCGCCGATCCCCAACAGGACCGCTCCGCAAACAAGCAACGCCATCCCACGCGCCACGCATCCTGCGATGCCCCATCTGGCGACAAAGGACTTCGCGAAACGGGTTGTCACGATCATTACAAGCGCGACAGTGGCGAAGGCAAAGCTGAATCCGATCTCGGAATATTCCGCTTGGCCTATGAGCACACGGGGAGCCGTCGAGAAGAAGACGAAGTAGGTGCCCATACCGGCGCTAAAGCCGACAGTGTAAACCCAAAAAGCCGGACTCGCGAAGATCGGCAAGACAGATCGGCGCGTCTTGACTTGATCCAGAGGGCGGGTTTCGTGCCACCTGAAACCCGCATTTAGGAGTGCGAGCATCGCCAGTATAGCCAAAGTAATGAATATCGCCTGCCATCCCAAGAACTCGCCGATCAATGCTCCGGCGATAGGGCCGAGCGCAGGCACGAACGCCAGCATCGAACTGAAAAGGCCGTAGATGACGACACCCTCAGGACGGTTGGCATAAACGTCGCGAACCGTCGCGAACGTCGCCACCAGCATGGCCGACGCGCCCACTGCTTGAAGTAGACGGAAAGCGACAAAGGCCGGTGCAGTTGAAGACCAAGCTGCTCCCAGAGACGCAATGACGAAAGCCGTTGCGCCCGCAAGTAGAATTGGCCGTCGCCCGATTCTGTCTGAGAGCGGACCAAAAATCACCTGGCCCACGCCGAGCATCACCATATAGAGGCTCAACGTGAGTTGGATCATAGCGGGCGTCGTGTTCAGGATGCCGGGCATCGCTGGAACGACAGGGAGATAAATATCCATCGCCAGTGAAGCGAGGATGTCGAAAGGAGCCATCAGCAGCAGTGCTGCCGGCAGCGTATAGGCCCACGCGGGGCGTGTGGTGGTCATGACGAATCAACCCTCGATTAAGGAATACCGGGCGACGTCTGCTCGTCAGCAATCAGATGAGACTAGCCTTACAGAGCGCCGCAACAACAATACTGGTTGTTGCGGCTTACTTGTCTGCTGACTTGGAATTTCCCATCTGATTACTCCACGCTTACGAATATGAATTGCTACATTTTATCCGATTATCTTTTGCTTCGCAATGCGGCATGGGCGCACTCAGCGTTCCAGCCCCCTCTGCCGCCCTAACTGCCACGACACCGACCCGCCCTGCACGATGCCCATAACCTCGCGGCCGAGTTGGCGGTCGATGATCGGCCGCCACGGGACAAGGGTGAACTCATGGGATTTCTCGACCACGGCGAACTTGCCGCTCGATAGATGCACGGTTCCGGTAAACTTGCCGCTGACGCTCTCGCCGTCCGTGGCGGCGCGGAACGGCAGGCCCTTACTCAAAGCCATATCCGATCCGACGCCGGCTACCTCGCGCTCCCGCAGGATGGCGAGAAGGTTGCGCCGGTAGAAGACGCGGCTGTCCCGGCTGCGGGTGGCGTCGCCCTGTTCGATATGGTGCTCGCGGCGCTGGTCCATGGCTTCGCGGACTTGTTGCCCGAAGCCGGTTGGCGCAAGGTCGGCCGTCTCGCCGTGGATCAGCCGCCGGTCCAGCCAGGTCGCGCCGTCCGATCCGATCTGTTTGTTCAGATCGACCGGGGAAAGGACGCGAACGCTGGCCTGACTGTCTCGGCCGGCGTCATGGGCGGCGGCACGGCTGACCAGATCATCGGGGATGCGCCATTGGTCGGCGTCGATCCGCTCGACGATACCGGCCCGGCGTAGCGCCTCCAGCCGGCGCACATGGGCATCGACATAGCCCTCATAGTCGCCGCCTGGAACGCGGCACGTATAGGAAGAATAAACGCCCTTTTCACCCAAGTCCAACAGCTTTGGACCGCAGTTGACTCTTTCGACACCCCTGCGATGCAACCCAATCCGGCTGACGGGGAGCCAGCAACGCTGAAAATTTACCCTCCTCTTTCCCACTAGCGGCTCCTTTTCCGACAACCAGCACGGCGGATCCCTGCCGCGGCGCTGTGAACGCAGCATTTTGATTGGTATCGTTGGCCTTCAGGCTCGTCAGTCAAACAGACCCAGGAGCAGCTCAGCCGGTGGCGCCCGGCTTTCGGGTAACGCCCTGGTCCCGCTGGTTTCGGCTTTGTGCTTCAGGTGATCAAGGATCTGCTTGATCACTATAGGGTCTTCAATGCAGGCGATGACTTTCATGGCGCCGCCGCAGCCGCTGCAGGTCTCGATGTCGATATTGAAAACACGCTTGAGCCGTTGCGCCCATGTCATCGACGCTCGCCGTTGTGCTGGTGTTGCCGGTTCATCAGCCACCCTGACCTTGTTGCCCCTGCCCCGTTTTGCCGGCGTGACCAACGCCCGGTGCCGACTGTTGGGTGCGAACACCCCGTGGAAGCGGGTTAGGTTGACTCTGGGCTTCGGTACCAGGGCGGCCAGCCTTGCAATGAAATCCAATGGTTCGAAAATGACGTGCGTGGTGCCGTCCCGGTACGGCGTCTTGAGCTGGTAGCGCACGTTGCCGCCTCGTGTTAACGACAGCCGCTTCTCGGATACCGCCGGGCGGCTGATGTACCGGCACAGCCGTTCGAGCTTCTTGCGTTCATCGGCCCTGGCCGCCACGCCGGCGTGCAGGCTGGACCCGGCTACCTTGCCAATCCCGTCACCGAACGGATCACCACTGGTCGGCAGAGTTTGCAAAGTGAACACCTTTCGCCCCGCCTGTGAACCGACAGCGATACGGTAAGTGATCGAGTGCCCCAGCAGGGGTGTCATCGGGTCGTCATCCACCGCATCCGAGGCCAGATAGCTGTTTTCGACATCCCGTTCCAGCAGGCCTTGCCGTTCCAGATAGCGACCCACCCGGTGGGCGATGGTGTGCGTCAGCTGGGTGAGCTCTGGGCTGGTCGGCGCCTTGACCCAGCGGAAACGCGCTGAGCCGTGGGATTGCTCGACATACACACCGTCGAGAAACAGCATGTGGAAGTGAACATTCAGATTGAGCGCCGATCCAAAACGCTGGATCAGGGTGACCGCGCCCGTCTTGGCCACTTGGTGGGTATGGCCCGCTTTCTTGACCAGGTGCGTGGCAATGACGCGGTAAACGATGCCCAGCACCCACCCCATGATCTCGGGCCGGCTGGCAAACAGGAAACGCAGCTGAAACGGGAAGCTCAACACCCACTGACGCATGGGTTGTTCAGGCAGTACTTCATCAACCAGCAAGGCGGCACTTTCGGCCATCCGCCGCGCCCCACAGCTCGGGCAGAAACCGCGACGCTTACAGCTGAAAGCGACCAGGTGCTCGGCGTGGCAAGACTCGCAGCGAACCCGTAGAAAGCCATGCTCCAGCCGCCCGCATTGGAGAAATTCTTCAAATTCCCGTTGCACATAGCCCGGCAATTCCTTTCCCTGCTCTGCCATAAGCGCAGCGAATGCCGGGTAATACTCGTCAACGATCTGATAGAGAAGGGTTTGCTCGGGTCGGTGGCTCTGGTAACGACCAGTATCCCGATCCCGGCTGGCCGTCCTGGCCGCCACATGAGGCATGTTCCGCGTCCTTGCAATACTGTGTTTACATACAGTCTATCGCTTAGCGGAAAGTTCTTTTACCCTCAGCCGAAATGCCTGCCGTTGCTAGACATTGCCAGCCAGTGCCCGTCACTCCCACTCGATTGTAAACAAGCACACAAAACCCTTTAGTGACAACAATTTGCAAGAACTATCAGGCTCAGTGCCATGAAAAATACCATGACCAGATCATGAGGTTGAACACGGCTTGCGCCGGCAGCGTTCACGCTCCTGGTCGGCGATCTCGCCCGGCTGCAATGCTAGCTCAGCATCGGTCATGCGCTCCAGCACGTCGCGTAGGCGGATGGTGCAAGGAATGGGCGGCAGCTCGAACTCATAGCCGCCGGCGATCATTTCGGCCGCAATCTCCTCGGTGATGAAAAACGGCTCGTCGTCTTGGTTCGGCTTCTTCATGCCCTTTCCGGCACTGTTGCAAATAGTCGGTGGTGATAAACTTATCATCCCCTTTTGCTGATGGAGCTGCACATGAACCCATTCAAAGGCCGGCATTTTCAGCGTGACATCATTCTGTGGGCCGTACGCTGGTACTGCAAATACGGCATCAGTTACCGTGAGCTGCAGGAGATGCTGGCTGAACGCGGAGTGAATGTCGATCACTCCACGATTTACCGCTGGGTTCAGCGTTATGCGCCTGAAATGGAAAAACGGCTGCGCTGGTACTGGCGTAACCCTTCCGATCTTTGCCCGTGGCACATGGATGAAACCTACGTGAAGGTCAATGGCCGCTGGGCGTATCTGTACCGGGCCGTCGACAGCCGGGGCCGCACTGTCGATTTTTATCTCTCCTCCCGTCGTAACAGCAAAGCTGCATACCGGTTTCTGGGTAAAATCCTCAACAACGTGAAGAAGTGGCAGATCCCACGATTCATCAACACGGATAAAGCGCCCGCCTATGGTCGCGCGCTTGCTCTGCTCAAACGCGAAGGCCGGTGCCCGTCTGACGTTGAACACCGACAGATTAAGTACCGGAACAACGTGATTGAATGCGATCATGGCAAACTGAAACGGATAATCAACGCCACGCTGGGATTTAAATCCATGAAGACGGCTTACGCCACCATCAAAGGTATTGAGGTGATGCGTGCACTACGCAAAGGCCAGGCCTCAGCATTTTATTATGGTGATCCCCTGGGCGAAATGCGCCTGGTAAGCAGAGTTTTTGAAATGTAAGGCCTTTGAATAAGACAAAAGGCTGCCTCATCGCTAACTTTGCAACAGTGCCCTATTTGCAACAGTGCCCATCCGGTTCACCGGTGAATCTGCCATAGCTTTCAGTCTGCTCAGTGGTCAGAAAGTCAACGGGCATATCGGCCTCCCTGCCTGACGGGCATTTAGTAACATTTTTCCAACCGTACGAAATGTTATAAATTATCGGACATCGTAAAACTGTTACATTAATATGTCTATTAAATCGTAAATTTGTAATAATAGACATGAGTTGTCCGATATTCGATTTAAGGTACATTTTTATGCGACTTTTTGGTTACGCTCGGGTCTCAACCAGTCAGCAGTCTCTTGATCTTCAGGTCAGAGCACTCAAAGACGCAGGTGTGAAAGCAAACCGTATATTTACCGATAAGGCATCCGGCAGTTCAACAGACCGGGAAGGGCTGGATTTGCTGAGGATGAAGGTGGAGGAAGGTGATGTCATTCTGGTTAAGAAGCTCGACCGTCTTGGCCGCGACACTGCCGATATGATCCAACTGATAAAGGAATTTGACGCTCAGGGCGTGGCAGTCCGGTTCATTGATGACGGGATCAGTACCGACGGTGATATGGGGCAAATGGTGGTCACCATCCTGTCGGCTGTGGCACAGGCTGAACGCCGGAGGATCCTAGAACGCACGAATGAGGGCCGACAGGAAGCAAAGCTGAAAGGAATCAAATTTGGCCGCAGGCGTACCGTGGACAGGAACGTCGTGCTGACGCTTCATCAGAAGGGCACTGGTGCAACGGAAATTGCTCATCAGCTCAGTATTGCCCGCTCCACGGTTTATAAAATTCTTGAAGACGAAAGGGCCTCGTGATACGCCTATTTTTATAGGTTAATGTCATGATAATAATGGTTTCTTAGACGTCAGGTGGCACTTTTCGGGGAAATGTGCGCGGAACCCCTATTTGTTTATTTTTCTAAATACATTCAAATATGTATCCGCTCATGAGACAATAACCCTGGTAAATGCTTCAATAATATTGAAAAAGGAAGAGTATGAGTATTCAACATTTTCGTGTCGCCCTTATTCCCTTTTTTGCGGCATTTTGCCTTCCTGTTTTTGCTCACCCAGAAACGCTGGTGAAAGTAAAAGATGCTGAAGATCAGTTGGGTGCACGAGTGGGTTACATCGAACTGGATCTCAACAGCGGTAAGATCCTTGAGAGTTTTCGCCCCGAAGAACGTTTTCCAATGATGAGCACTTTTAAAGTTCTGCTATGTGGTGCGGTATTATCCCGTGTTGACGCCGGGCAAGAGCAACTCGGTCGCCGCATACACTATTCTCAGAATGACTTGGTTGAGTACTCACCAGTCACAGAAAAGCATCTTACGGATGGCATGACAGTAAGAGAATTATGCAGTGCTGCCATAACCATGAGTGATAACACTGCTGCCAACTTACTTCTGACAACGATCGGAGGACCGAAGGAGCTAACCGCTTTTTTGCACAACATGGGGGATCATGTAACTCGCCTTGATCGTTGGGAACCGGAGCTGAATGAAGCCATACCAAACGACGAGCGTGACACCACGATGCCTGCAGCAATGGCAACAACGTTGCGCAAACTATTAACTGGCGAACTACTTACTCTAGCTTCCCGGCAACAATTAATAGACTGGATGGAGGCGGATAAAGTTGCAGGACCACTTCTGCGCTCGGCCCTTCCGGCTGGCTGGTTTATTGCTGATAAATCTGGAGCCGGTGAGCGTGGGTCTCGCGGTATCATTGCAGCACTGGGGCCAGATGGTAAGCCCTCCCGTATCGTAGTTATCTACACGACGGGGAGTCAGGCAACTATGGATGAACGAAATAGACAGATCGCTGAGATAGGTGCCTCACTGATTAAGCATTGGTAACTGTCAGACCAAGTTTACTCATATATACTTTAGATTGATTTAAAACTTCATTTTTAATTTAAAAGGATCTAGGTGAAGATCCTTTTTGATAATCTCATGACCAAAATCCCTTAACGTGAGTTTTCGTTCCACTGAGCGTCAGACCCCGAAAACGATTTAGGAGACACCGATGAACATCAACGATGCCCTCACCTCCATCCTGGCCTCAAAAAAATACCGCGCCCTTTGCCCGGATACCGTGCGGCGCATCCTGACTGAGGAATGGGGGCGGCATAAATCCCCCAAACAGACCGTAGAGGCTGCACGCACCCGGCTGCATGGAATTTGCGGGGCATATGTCACCCCGGAATCGCTCAAGGCTGCTGCCGCCGCGCTTTCTGCGGGCGATGTAAAAAAGGCATTGTCGCTGCATGCCTCCACCAAGGAGCGACTGGCCGAGCTGGATACCCTGTACGATTTTATCTTTTCAGCCGAAACTCCCCGCCGCGTGCTGGATATCGCCTGCGGTCTTAACCCCTTGGCGCTATACGAGCGCGGCATTGCATCCGTGTGGGGCTGTGATATCCACCAGGGATTGGGGGATGTCATCACCCCCTTTGCTAGGGAAAAAGATTGGGATTTTACCTTTGCCCTGCAGGATGTGCTGTGTGCGCCGCCCGCCGAAGCCGGCGACCTGGCGCTGATTTTTAAGCTTTTGCCCCTGCTGGAGCGGGAGCAGGCCGGTTCTGCCATGGCACTTTTACAATCCCTCAATACCCCGCGCATGGCTGTCAGCTTTCCCACGCGTAGTTTAGGCGGGCGTGGAAAAGGCATGGAGGCGAACTACGCCGCATGGTTCGAGGGCGGCTTGCCCGCCGAGTTTGAGATTGAGGATAAAAAGACCATCGGAACAGAACTTATATACTTGATAAAAAAGAATGGATAAGCCAATCAGAAGGCAAATCATCTAAAAAAGAGGAACGAAAAATATTTTTCGTTCCTCTTTTGTTCTATCGAACAAGCACACTACGACTGCTGTTTTTGAAGCAGCCTTTTATAGCTCAGCTCGATGCCCAACGCCCCCAGCGGCGCTGTAAGTATAATGGCAAGAACCGCCACCGCAAGTATGGTTTCCCCACTGCCAAGCCCCATCGCCAGCGGAATAGCGCCGATTGCAGCCTGCACCGTTGCCTTGGGCAGATAGGCAATCATGCAGAACAGGCGCTCCTTCCGGGATAGGTCTGTACCCAGCGTACTCATCCACACGCCCAGCATGCGAAACAGCAGCGCAGCTGTGATCAGCAGCATGCCGCTTAGCCCGGCGGAGAAAAGGTAACGGATGTTGACCGTTGCACCCACCAGCACAAACAGCCAGATTTCTGCCGCCACCCAAAGCTTTGAAAATTTGCCGGATATACGCTTTGCAACGGGTATAGGAAGTATAAACCACCTTTTTGCTCCTCATCCGAAGTATCTTACCTGAAATTCCCTCACTCGTTTACCGCTCAAGCCCCAATTTTAACTGCCGGTCCAGCCTAAACCGCTCTAATAAGGTTCGATTTGGCGGTAAAATCTCTAGCCTGATAGCTCGAGAGATACAAACTGCCCCACCGCCCCGTTTAAAAGTTGGCAGTGTTGAGCAGTGTTGGATTTGGGGTCGTCAGTCAAAGAGACGACTCTGTGATGGATCGAACAGGCTGGGAGTCAGTGGCGGCGCTCGTTCTGGTGGCAGCTCACGCTGCTTGGCGGCATTCGCCTTGGCTGTTTTCTGTTTCAGATGCTTGAGAATCTGCTCAATGACCTTCGGATCTTCGATGCTGGCAATCACTTTGACGTGACCGCCGCAGTGTTCGCAGACTTCAATATCAATATTGAAGACTCGCTTGAGGCGTTGCATCCAGGTCATGGCGCGGTGGCGCTCTGCAGGACTCTTGTCACGCCAGTTAGTATCGAGACCTTCCGATTTGTCGGGCTTCTTGCCCCGCTTGGCGGGTGTTACTTGAACTCGGTGTTTGCTGTTCGGTGCAAAGACGCCGTGGAAGCGTGTGAGGTTGACTCGCGGCTTAGGTACCAACGCAGCGAGTTTGGCGATGAAGTCCAGCGGCTCGAAGATCACATGGGTGGTGCCATTGCGGTACGGAGTTTTGAGCTCGTAACGCACCTGCCCATTGGCGGTTAATGCCAGACGTTTTTCTGAAACCGCTGGCCGACTAATGTAGCGACACAAGCGCTCAAGCTTATCCCGCTGATGCGCTTCGGCCATCACACCGGCGTGTAGCGAGAAACCAGCATGGTTGGCTACTCGACTGCTTGAGTCGGCTTTATCCTCACGCCCTGGCAAGGTTTGCAGGGTGAAGACTTTGCGCCCTTGCTGGGGGCCGACGGCAATGCGATACGTAACCGAAGCACCATGTAATTGAGTCAGCGTATCGTCTTCGCCCTCTTCCAGTGTCAACCACGTATTCTCGGCATCACGCTCCAAAATCCCACGCTTTTCCATGCAGCGAGCGATGCGATGGCTGAGGGTGTGAGCGAGCGTATTCAGCTCATCGTAAGTGGGTGCCTTGACACGATGGAAGCGTTGCTTGCCATAGTCATCTTCGGCATAGACACCATCGAGAAACAGCATGTGGTAGTGGACATTGAGATTTAGCGCGGAGCCAAAGCGTTGGATAAGAGTCACTGAGCCAGTTTGTGCAGAGGCTTTGGTGTAACCGGCTTTTTTGATCAGATGAGTTGAGAGTGTACGATAGACGATACTCAAGACCTGGCCCATCAGCTGGGGATGGCGAGCCAGCAAAAAGCGTAGCTGGAAAGGAAAGCTGAGCACCCACTGGCGAATGGGCTCCTTGGGGAAGACTTCGTCTATCAGCAGCGCCGCACTCTCGGCCATCCGGCGGGCACCGCAGCTAGGGCAAAAGCCGCGTCGTTTACAGCTGAAGGCGACCAGACGCTCGTGATGACAATCCTCGCAGCGAACCCGCATGAAACCATACTCCAGACGGCCACATTGGAGGAGGTCGTTGAATTCTTGTTGGATGTAGCGAGGCAGGTGTTGACCTTGGGCTTCGAGTGAGGCTTTGAAGGCTGGGTAGTGCTGCTCAACCAGCTGGTAGAGCAGCGTCTGGTCGGGTTGGTGGCGTTCGTAACCGTTTGTTTGAGTGGGCGATTGACTCGCCGTGGCGTTCCTTGCCAGCGACATGGGTATCCTCCGCTGATACTGTGGTTATGTACAGTATCAGCGGCTTGCGTTCAGACGTCCAGTCTGGCCCTAGACATCGCTAAATGCTTAACCCGCAATAGCCCTCACGAGTTGTTATCAGCCACTACCGGTTGAGCGAGAAGGTTTTGGGTTCAGGGTGCTATTGCTCCACCAATCACAATACTGAAGCCCCAACTGTTATCAGTTGGGGCTTTTTCTTGTCTGTTTGCGGCGGTTGCGTTTTATCGGTAGTCGTCGAGCTCTGCACCATCCCACATAAGAGCTTAACGGTGCGATCTTCAACGCCATCACACAAAACTTTCTTTTTCACGCACAGTCAACTTATTGGATGTTTTATTAACAACCCAAAAGGAGATATTTAGCGGGCGGCCGGAAGGTGAATGCTAGGCATGATCTAACCCTCGGTCTCTGGCGTCGCGACTGCGAAATTTCGCGAGGGTTTCCGAGAAGGTGATTGCGCTTCGCAGATCTCCAGGCGCGTGGGTGCGGACGTAGTCAGCGCCATTGCCGATCGCGTGAAGTTCCGCCGCAAGGCTCGCTGGACCCAGATCCTTTACAGGAAGGCCAACGGTGGCGCCCAAGAAGGATTTCCGCGACACCGAGACCAATAGCGGAAGCCCCAACGCCGACTTCAGCTTTTGAAGGTTCGACAGCACGTGCAGCGATGTTTCCGGTGCGGGGCTCAAGAAAAATCCCATCCCCGGATCGAGGATGAGCCGGTCGGCAGCGACCCCGCTCCGTCGCAAGGCGGAAACCCGCGCCTCGAAGAACCGCACAATCTCGTCGAGCGCGTCTTCGGGTCGAAGGTGACCGGTGCGGGTGGCGATGCCATCCCGCTGCGCTGAGTGCATAACCACCAGCCTGCAGTCCGCCTCAGCAATATCGGGATAGAGCGCAGGGTCAGGAAATCCTTGGATATCGTTCAGGTAGCCCACGCCGCGCTTGAGCGCATAGCGCTGGGTTTCCGGTTGGAAGCTGTCGATTGAAACACGGTGCATCTGATCGGACAGGGCGTCTAAGAGCGGCGCAATACGTCTGATCTCATCGGCCGGCGATACAGGCCTCGCGTCCGGATGGCTGGCGGCCGGTCCGACATCCACGACGTCTGATCCGACTCGCAGCATTTCGATCGCCGCGGTGACAGCGCCGGCGGGGTCTAGCCGCCGGCTCTCATCGAAGAAGGAGTCCTCGGTGAGATTCAGAATGCCGAACACCGTCACCATGGCGTCGGCCTCCGCAGCGACTTCCACGATGGGGATCGGGCGAGCAAAAAGGCAGCAATTATGAGCCCCATACCTACAAAGCCCCACGCATCAAGCTTTTGCCCATGAAGCAACCAGGCAATGGCTGTAATTATGACGACGCCGAGTCCCGACCAGACTGCATAAGCAACACCGACAGGGATGGATTTCAGAACCAGAGAAAGAAAATAAAATGCGATGCCATAACCGATTATGACAACGGCGGAAGGGGCAAGCTTAGTAAAGCCCTCGCTAGATTTTAATGCGGATGTTGCGATTACTTCGCCAACTATTGCGATAACAAGAAAAAGCCAGCCTTTCATGATATATCTCCCAATTTGTGTAGGGCTTATTATGCACGCTTAAAAATAATAAAAGCAGACTTGACCTGATAGTTTGGCTGTGAGCAATTATGTGCTTAGTGCATCTAACGCCGGAGTTAAGCCGCCGCGCGTAGCGCGGTCGGCTTGAACGAATTGTTAGACATCATTTACCAACTGACTTGATGATCTCGCCTTTCACAAAGCGAATAAATTCTTCCAAGTGATCTGCGCGTGAGGCCAAGTGATCTTCTTTTTGTCCCAGATAAGCTTGCTTAGCTTCAAGTAAGACGGGCTGATACTGGGCAGGTAGGCGTTTTATTGCCCAGTCGGCAGCGACATCCTTCGGCGCGATTTTGCCGGTTATTGCGCTGTACCAAATGCGGGACAACGTAAGCACTACATTTCGCTCATCGCCGGCCCAGTCGGGCTGCGAGTTCCATAGCTTCAAGGTTTCCCTCAGCGCCTCGAATAGATCCTGTTCAGGAACCGGGTCAAAGAATTCCTCCGCTGCCGGACCTACCAAGGCAACGCTATGTTCTCTTGCTTTTGTAAGCAGGATAGCTAGATCAATGTCGATCATGGCTGGCTCGAAGATACCCGCAAGAATGTCATTGCGCTGCCATTCTCCAAATTGCAGCTCGCGCTTAGCCGGATAACGCCACGGGATGATGTCGTCATGCACGACAAGGGTGACTTCTATAGCGCGGAGCGTCTCGCTCTCGCCAGGGAAAGCCGAAGCCTCCATAAGATCATTGAGCAATGCTCGCCGCGTCGTTTCATCAAGCTTTACGGCCACAGTAACCAACAAATCAATATCGCTGTATGGCTTCAGGCCGCCATCCACTGCGGAGCCGTACAAATGCACGGCCAGCAACGTTGATTCCAGATGGCGCTCAATGACGCTTAGCACCTCTGATAGTTGGTTCGAAATTTCGATGGTCACCGCTTCCCTCATGATGTCTAACGGGCGAGGTAAGCCGACCGCAGAATGCGGGTCGGCTTGACCGAAATGTTAGAACCAGAAGCCAAAACGGATAACTTGAATTTGGCGACGGGCGCGAACCGTGAAAAAACGCTGCGCCACCGAGGCGGCACAGCACTGCAAAAACGATAGCTGCTTGCGCTTGCTACGCAAGGGCTAGAGGCCAAAAAGACTGAAAACCTGCGCAGCCCATGCAGGCGAAGCCCGGAAAAAAGGCAAAACAGGCACTGAATAACGCCTGAAAAGCTAAATGCCGTTTGAATAAACATGAGCTAAATAAAGCTGGGTTTCAGTGGTGCTAACGTTGGACGTAACGAGAGCCGGAGCGCAGCGGAGGGAACCAAAATGCGCAGCATTTTGGCGTCCCGTTGACGGAATGGTTAGCCGTTTCGACGCGCATAAACGGAGTGGGTGTACGGAATTACAGCTTGAATGGTTTCGGTTGAGGCAAGCTCGAATTCTGTTTCGTTGAGCATTGGGAAGAAGGCGTCACCCTCGAAGGTTTGATGTACCTCAGATAGAAACACGCCGTGGGCGTGAGGTAGTGCCAGAGTGTATATCTCAGCTCCGCCCGCGACGTAGAGTTCATTGCCGAGTTCGGATGCCAAAGCGATAGCGTGCGACAGCGTTGAAACAACTACGCAGCCAGTGGCGCGGTAGTTAGCTTGGCGTGAGATTACCAATGTGTGACGGTTCGGTAGAGGCTTGCCGATAGACTCAAAGGTCTTTCGCCCCATGACAACGACTTTTCCCTCAGTGAGTCTGCGAAAAATCTTCTGCTCACCCGGAATTTTCCAGGGGATATTAGGACCATTGCCAATAACCCGATTGGCTCCCATCGCAGCAACGAGATAAATGCGTACTGATTCCGAGTTCATATGGCTAACTTTGTTTTAGGGCGACTGCCCTGCTGCGTAACATCGTTGCTGCTCCATAACATCAAACATCGACCCACGGCGTAACGCGCTTGCTGCTTGGATGCCCGAGGCATAGACTGTACAAAAAAACAGTCATAACAAGCCATGAAAACCGCCACTGCGCCGTTACCACCGCTGCGTTCGGTCAAGGTTCTGGACCAGTTGCGTGAGCGCATACGCTACTTGCATTACAGTTTACGAACCGAACAGGCTTATGTCCACTGGGTTCGTGCCTTCATCCGTTTCCACGGTGTGCGTCACCCGGCAACCTTGGGCAGCAGCGAAGTCGAGGCATTTCTGTCCTGGCTGGCGAACGAGCGCAAGGTTTCGGTCTCCACGCATCGTCAGGCATTGGCGGCCTTGCTGTTCTTCTACGGCAAGGTGCTGTGCACGGATCTGCCCTGGCTTCAGGAGATCGGAAGACCTCGGCCGTCGCGGCGCTTGCCGGTGGTGCTGACCCCGGATGAAGTGGTTCGCATCCTCGGTTTTCTGGAAGGCGAGCATCGTTTGTTCGCCCAGCTTCTGTATGGAACGGGCATGCGGATCAGTGAGGGTTTGCAACTGCGGGTCAAGGATCTGGATTTCGATCACGGCACGATCATCGTGCGGGAGGGCAAGGGCTCCAAGGATCGGGCCTTGATGTTACCCGAGAGCTTGGCACCCAGCCTGCGCGAGCAGCTGTCGCGTGCACGGGCATGGTGGCTGAAGGGCACTGTTGCAAAGTTAGCGATGAGGCAGCCTTTTGTCTTATTCAAAGGCCTTACATTTCAAAAACTCTGCTTACCAGGCGCATTTCGCCCAGGGGATCACCATAATAAAATGCTGAGGCCTGGCCTTTGCGTAGTGCACGCATCACCTCAATACCTTTGATGGTGGCGTAAGCCGTCTTCATGGATTTAAATCCCAGCGTGGCGTTGATTATCCGTTTCAGTTTGCCATGATCGCATTCAATCACGTTGTTCCGGTACTTAATCTGTCGGTGTTCAACGTCAGACGGGCACCGGCCTTCGCGTTTGAGCAGAGCAAGCGCGCGACCATAGGCGGGCGCTTTATCCGTGTTGATGAATCGTGGGATCTGCCACTTCTTCACGTTGTTGAGGATTTTACCCAGAAACCGGTATGCAGCTTTGCTGTTACGACGGGAGGAGAGATAAAAATCGACAGTGCGGCCCCGGCTGTCGACGGCCCGGTACAGATACGCCCAGCGGCCATTGACCTTCACGTAGGTTTCATCCATGTGCCACGGGCAAAGATCGGAAGGGTTACGCCAGTACCAGCGCAGCCGTTTTTCCATTTCAGGCGCATAACGCTGAACCCAGCGGTAAATCGTGGAGTGATCGACATTCACTCCGCGTTCAGCCAGCATCTCCTGCAGCTCACGGTAACTGATGCCGTATTTGCAGTACCAGCGTACGGCCCACAGAATGATGTCACGCTGAAAATGCCGGCCTTTGAATGGGTTCATGTGCAGCTCCATCAGCAAAAGGGGATGATAAGTTTATCACCACCGACTATTTGCAACAGTGCCGTGTTTACTGACATGATGTCGGGAGCAACTGATGAGCGCGAAGGGCTACAGCGACTCCTTGCCAGAGCGGAGAAAGATGACATTATTCTCTGTACTAAAATGGATCGCCTTGGACGTAATACCGCAGATATGATTCGCATCGTGGATACTTGCTATAAAAAAGGCATCGCTATTCGCTTTCTTGAGAACGGGCTTAGTACTGAAGGCACTATGGGAAAAATGGTTATCCAGATATTAGCAGCTGTTGCCGAGGCGGAACGTGAAAGGATCTTGGAGCGAACTAACGATGGGCGGCAGGCAGCTATGATTAAGGGCGTCAAATTTGGAAGAAAGCCTCATAAAAAGGCTGAATTAGCTAATGAATTGATCAATAAGGACGTACAAGTTAAAGAGGTAATGGAAAAAACGGGTATATCACGGGCGACGTATTTTAGGCTGAAAAGAAAAACGGTTACTAACAATATTCATCTTTCCAATAATAAATAAGAAAGATGAGCATTCTTAAATGCCTGAACGGCTTCTATTTAGCAATGTTTAAACTCGAAAAAAGGATGTATTCAAATTGAGTCAATATTTAAAGCTTGGAGATGACCAATCTCCGGTTCAGTTGGACCCACACAGCGAAGTTGGTGCATTTAAAGTCGTTGGACACTGCGCATGGGCAAAACCAGAAGATAAAATCACTCCTGACTTTTTGCGTTCAAGAGTAGAACCTTGGTTAACTGCCCTTTTTCAGTCTGAACACTTAAATATACTTATTGGCGCTGGCCTTAGTTCGGCTATTCAAGAGTCAGCGACCGGCACCAAACCTCAAGGTATGGGATGGATTGAAGATCTCAAAGTTTGTAAGGCTGAAATAGACAGTTATGTAGCTAAAACAGCAGACGCCTCAGGAAGGGGAAAGGGTAATATTGAAGATCAGATTCGTTCAATTAATGAGTTGATTAAAGGATTAGAGATTTTAACGGTACAAAACCTACCGGTTCCACTACCTCCACCAGGTGCTCCCCCATATCGAAATTTAAAAAGTGAGTTAGTAGAGTTAAATAATGAGCTAACAAGATGTCTGAAATTATTTTCGGACTCAGTTAGTCATGGGGAAAAATTAATTCGTGATGCAAGCAATGATTTAAAAACAGAAACGTTTAATTATTTAGTGAGTTTTTTGATGAGTTTTTCAAGTCGAACAGCAACTAGGGATCGATTACATATTTTTACGACAAATTACGACAGAATAATTGAAACGGGCGCTGAAATAGCAGGTCTTCGTTTAATTGACAGATTTGTCGGTACCATAGCGCCGATTTTTAGATCTTCGCGATTAGAAGTGGATTATCATTACAATCCACCAGGTATTCGGGGTGAACCAAGATATTTGGAAGGTGTGGCGCGCTTTACTAAATTACATGGTTCATTGGACTGGTATGCTACTGAAGGGGCTATAAGGCGTTTTGGATTGCCATTTGGAGCTAGCTCGGTTGAACCCTTTTTACAAGTGGAAACAGCCGGAACTGCAAATTATCAACAATTAATGATTTATCCAAATTCAGTTAAAGACCGTGAAACATCTGAATATCCTTATGTTGAGCTATTTAGGGATTTAGCATCTGCAACATGTCGTCCTAATAGCACCTTGGTAACATATGGTTATAGTTTTGGAGATGAGCATATAAATCGGCTTATAATTGATATGTTGACAATCCCCTCAACGCATATAGTCATAATTGCTTACGGTGATCCGCTTGGAAGAATTATGCGTTTTATAAATGATAGTGGAAGAAAAGCTCAAATATCTTTATTGCTGGGAGATCATTTTGGAGATCTAAAAAAATTAGTTGATTTTTATCTTCCTAAAGCCGCGATAGACAGATCATCAATTCGTATGGCTGAGCTATTAAAATCACGAGGTTTATATCGTGCAACAAAACCAAATAATAGTGAGGATGCTGAATGAACTCATTCCCCATTGAACAAGGTGAGCAACTCAGGGTTGGCACTGTCGATTTTGTTTCACCCAACGAGATTAGGGCACTATTAGATATCGACTCGCCTGATTCTGTCGCTTTGAATGCAGGAACACCTAGAAATTTTCCTAGAGTAAACAGCTATGTATTAGTCTCATGTGACAATGGTTACTTAGTTGGGCAAATAGAGTGGCTTGCAGTTGAGCATTCGCCTTATCCCAAACAAAGGGATATCCAAGATTTTGGTTTAGTAAATCTGCCATTCCCTCGAAAAAAAATAAGTTTAAATCCGGTAGGGAATCTTAAACGTTTTTCAAAAGATGGTACTGATTATTTTATATTTCAACGCGGTTCTGAATCATTTCCTTCTATTGGTTCAGCTATTTTACTACCAACAGATTTACAGCTTAGATCAATTGTCGAGTCTGGTAATAATAGGCGGGTGATTATTGGGCAAAGCCCACTTGCTAACAATGCTAATGTGGCTGTAGATCCCGACAGATTATTTGGTCGTCATATAGCAGTACTTGGTAATACGGGTAGTGGTAAGTCTTGTTCTGTTGCAGGGTTAATCCAGTGGTCACTCGAGGCTGCAATGGAATCAGAAATAAAACCAAACGCAAGATTTATTATATTAGACCCAAATGGCGAGTATACACGTGCTTTGGGGCCAACTACAAAATTTAAAGGCAGAGTGTTTAAGGTTGAAGCAGAAGATGGTGAAAACCAATTACAGGTACCTTCATGGTTTTGGAATAGTTCAGAATGGGCATCATTCACGCAAGCAAGTCCTAAAGCACAACTTCCATTACTAAAGCGCTCTTTGAGAGCAATGAGAAATGAAGAGTTTGATTTACAAACGAATTTAGATGTAGAAGTTAAAAAGTACTTAGGTACTATTTTAGTTTCTTTAAAAGCGGATAAATCTAAAGGTGCAGCAGCACTTAATGATTTCCCAGGTGCTAAAAATCTTTTGGCAAAAATTAACACTTGGCGTCAGAGTCTTGAAGAATATAAAGAAAGGTTAGTTACTACACATCCAGAGCTAGATAAATTAATCGTCTCTATTCAAGATTTTTGTGTGCAAAGAGAGGGTAGATATCCAGATTACAATGCTAAAGTTAGCGCAGTTGATAACATCATAGATGGAATGTTATCTTCATTTCAGAGCCTTGGTGGTAATGAGTGTGAACTCCTTCCGAAAAATGAGGACATCCCCGTCCCTTTTGACGGAGGTAATTTAGTTTCCTATTTAGAGGCATTAGCCCAGGAAAATGGCAGTGAGCAATATGTCGAATATTTAGTGGCTAGGATACGCACAATGCTTGCTGATACGAGAATGAAACCTATAACCAATGACTCAGAGCACCGAGTTGACTTAGCCAATTGGTTAGAAACTTATATTGGAAAGGATGGAACCGGCGATGATGATAGCTGTGTTTCAATTATTGATCTTTCTTTAGTACCAACAGAAATTACTCATCTTGTGACAGCTGTTATTTCAAGGATTGTGTTTGAATCATTGCAACGTTATAGGCGGCTATATAATAAATCTTTACCTACGGTACTTGTCGCTGAAGAAGCACATACATTTATTAAACGGTATCGTGATGACTCTGAAAATCAGGATGTCGCAGCCGTTTGCTGCCAAGTGTTTGAGAAAATCGCACGAGAAGGCAGAAAGTTTGGTCTTGGTATGGTGATTTCCTCACAACGACCATCAGAGTTATCACCTACGGTTTTGTCTCAATGTAATACTTTTCTTTTGCATCGAATTAGTAACGACAAAGATCAGGAGCAAGTTCATAAAATGGTACCTGATAATTTGCGAGGATTACTCCGTGAACTACCTTCATTACCATCCCAACATGCAATACTGATGGGCTGGGCATCTGAACTTCCTGTCCTAGTTAAAATGAAAAATTTGACGAAAGAGCAGCAACCTCATTCTGATGACCCTGACTTCTGGGATGTTTGGACAAGAAAGTATGCGGATGGGAAGTTGGTCGAGAGAACTGTCGATTGGGAAGCTGTTGTAAAGGAATGGCAACAAAAGTGATCTGCAGCAGAAAATGAAAGCGGGAGAGCAGATCGGAATTGAAGGAACTTTATGCCATCAATCTACTTGGTGTTGCGTTCCATTGTCCCTCCCCCCATGACGACTGAAGTGGCTGCAAACGCAGTACCTAACAATCTCAATATAAACAATGAACTAACCTCTTAGCGTGGTTTTTTGCATCATTGGCCCTCAAACCCCGTTTCTGAGGCGCTGAAAGTCGGCGTCAATGAGCTCCTGTCTCTTTATGGCATTCATTGAGGCATAGCCATTTATGGCCAGTTCATGCCAGAAGATCAGCACGGCTCCGGCTTTGGCTGACTCGCAGAGATAAATCGCGCCCTGGCTGTCCAGATTGCATTCCCGGATGCGTTTTTCCGCAAACCGGGTCAGTTGTTCATAGCTGAGTGAAAACGTCATTTCCTGATCCATCCTGCACACTCCATCTGATAATGTTCTGACAGGTTAAAATCATATCCTGCATGATTTGTGTGCTCATGATTTCTGATAATATCAGATATTGTTTAATTTTTAATGATGAAAATCATATCTGATATGATTTTATGTATATTTCTTAATTATCATATCATTTGCGTCTTTTCTGCCGCGCAGATCCGGTTTCCGGCAAAATCGGAAAGTAAGGATATGAACCGTAGGGATATCTGAATGGTATAGTTAGATTTTCTGCTTCCGAAGGAGGATTTAGTGGGAAACTATTCAGACTTTGAGACTGATTTTATCGAAAGAACACTGGCCCTAATCGATCAATATAACAATATGATTGAGGGGAAGCCCTTCCCTGAGCAGTACAACTATACGCTTACTCTGAACTGTCTTTTGGGCCTAATCGTGATGCCGAGAGAGCGCGCTGTTTCTTACCTCCCGTCGGATCGTCTAACGCCAGAGCTTAAAGCTGAAATTGGGTTAAACGAGTCGCAGTTACCGGGTGAGGAAATGAACTTAAGAGAACTGATTCATAAAATGCGAAATTCTGTGGCGCATTTCTGTGTTCAGGTTGAATCTATCAGCGATGCACGCCTAGTTGATCAAATCATCTTCAAAGAGACGCATGGTGCTGGCCGGGCTTATGCAATTTTCAGTGCCCCGGAGCTTCTCCCATTTCTAAAATATTACGCGGCTTTGTTGATCGCCAATATGAGACGCCATCGGGGTGTCCCCACGACTGACGTTGTGTAAGGAATGCAACCATGTTTACTCTCGATTGTTCAACACGATCTCAGGCGCTGCTTTCACTTTCATCCGGTTTTGGTTGTAGTGTAATGGAGCTAAAAAAGGTTTTGTTATCTCTCGATCTTGAGCAGATTTACGAGACGGATCATTCCATTATGATCGATTCACGACAGTATCTGAGAGAGTACGTATGTAGGGAACTGGGTATTCCGGGTGAGTTCACCACCGCATACTGGTTTCATGGTACCCGCACTTCTGCTGATAATACTTTTGAAAATGGTTTACTTGCACTGAACCAAACTGAGTCACTGGTGATGGACATGCTGGTAAATCTGGCTCCAGACGCTGAGGTCAAAGAGAAATTACAGGCCTGGAATTTTCATGCAGGCGTACCTGATCACCTGTTTCGGACCCGAACCAGGGATAAAATGCACTGGGGACCATATGGTCACCTTGTGCGGGAGGTCCATCTTCATGCACGTAAACTCTGGCAGCACGACTATGTACGGCTGCCGGAGCTGGTAGAGGATGTCTGCAATGCTTACAAAAAAAAATATGGGCAGGATCTTACAGGACATTATCTTGAGGTACTGAAACCTTGCATAGTCTGTTTCAGGGCGGATATTGATTATGAAAAGGGTGCGCTTGAAGCTGCGCTTAGTTACGCATACACGTCTGTTAGAGAATTGCCACCGGATAGTGGCGCTGTGTTCGGTATTGATCGACATGGTAAATCCGTTTCTGTCGATGAAATTGTGAATGTTGAATTCATATGAGCTTGATGACTGAAGCCCGTAGGGTTATTGATGTTATCAATACTTCTTTTTTTAGTGGCAAAATTTTCTACAGGAAAATGAAGTTTGTGACAGATAATCTAAAGGGCCTCATTTATGTCATTTAACCTATTGTATTTACAGGTCTAAACTGCAGGCTTTGTCGTTTCGATGCTTGAGTGTATTGTTATTATTAAATACGCAGTGTGACAAGTGAGCAAAAGATGACATCGATTATAGTTACTTCGTTACTCAAAACCGGTCCTTGCCTTAGCTCTGTACTTGTAGAGGAAATGCTGAAAACCTCGGGCGTTAACCGTGATACCGCGCGCAAACAGATTTCCCGGGCTGCTTCTGCAGGGCAAATCCACTGTGTTGACAAGCTTTTCCCCAAGCGCGAACGATTTATTTATCTGAAACAAGAGTATGGTACCGGGCGCTTCTGGTCCAGTCTCAATGCGGCCCTTCTTGATACCGGGTCGGCCTACGGTCTCGCCCTGAGTTGCCTCCGGGCACGCGGGGGGATCCTGCCGGTCAGAAATTTTTCTGCAGCCTGCGGTTCGCCGGTAGCAATGAAAAACAGATTATCCTGGAAGTCAGTTCTGGACGGTCTGCTTCAGTACAAAATGGTCAGGGTCGTTACGTTACCGGGTCTGGGGGAATGTGTTGCGCTGACAGAAAAAAATGATAACGGTTATCTGCGCGCGCTCCATCCCCTGAAAGCCAGACTACTCACCGAGTCAGTTCTGATGAAATCCCTGAGTCAGTGGGTCCGTAACAATGGCATCATCAGTTACGACACGCTGCGTACGCGAGAGGAGCTCAATTCGGATCAGACTCCCTGCGTGGCAAATTTTGATTTTGACGTCACTGCTGCATCCTATCTTAATCCTCTTCTGCAGTTCTCCCGGTCAGGTGAAATCCGGCCTGGTTTCTTTGTCTGCGACATGCTCTTGGGCTGTAAGCTCAGTCTGGTGCATCTCCAGCCTTTTATTACGAAATGTCGCTCGATAAACAGCCTCCGGAACAGCCCCAGATGCCTGTTTATGTTCATCGCTGATGAATACAGTGAAGAGGCATTTCTGGAAATGAAGCGTGCCGGGATAATACCCGCCACGCCGGAAAATCTCTTCGGGAAAGACTTTGCTGATGCACTCTTTCAGCTACGGGATCTTGTCGGCTCCATAACGCTCAGCTTAAAAGATAATATAGCCGCAATAGATGACATCATGTCCAAGCTGGCGAATATAGCCGGCGCGACTAATCAGCTTCAGGGCGATTTATTTGAATATATTGTCGCTGAGACCGTGCGTATAGACAGTAAGGACGTTGAGGTTGGAAAAATATGTAAGTCGCTTAAGGGGGAGACGGCGGAATGTGATGTACTCAGTTTGAATGGGCATGCGAAAATTACCTTCATTGAGTGCAAGGGTTATAAACCCTATTCGACGGTGAGACATGAAGATGTAAAAAAATGGATTGGTAAGCAGGTTCCGGTATTCTTCAGCTATGCCAAAAGGGAATACCCCAACGCTGAAATTAATGTTCAGTTATGGACTACAGGAAAGCTCTGCGATGATTCCAGAGAGTCGCTTCGTAAATTCCAAGAAAATAACTTAACTAATCAGCGTTATAATATAACCGTCATGGAGCCGCATGAAGTTTGTGCCAGAATAAAGGCGACCAGGAATGACGCGCTTATCCGGGTTTTTGATAAGCATTTTCTCAGTTATCCAGAAAAAATCGTTCGCCGTAAACATGTGCCCGACCCGGTCAGGCTTGCAGGTCATGATGAAGCAATAGAATTTGATTTCTGAACCGGTCGGCTCGTTTAATCAGAGAGAAAACGTTATGGATTACACAAAAAATCAGCATGTGCTTTCACAGTGGGTGTTACGCAACTTTCGCAGCGATGACACAGCCCTGTATGCAAAGGAAAAGCAGCGGGTATGGTGTCATACCGTGTACATGACGCCCGAAAAAGAAAATGTTCTCCACACGCAACCTCTGCCTATATCCAGTGTGGCAGTATCGAAAAACTGCTTTCGTCTTATTGATGCTGAGACAGGACAACCTTTCGATATTGAAGACGAACTGGGTGTCTACGAGCGCCTGCTCGCTGGGATCGTGAACGATATCATTCATGAGCACAATTTCTCACGCCTTCGTCACACACATCCCGATGATTTCCCGGTAGAGAAGCTCACCAGCTTCGCGGTGATGCAGTTAATGCTAAATCTGCACAATCCGCAAAATAAAAATCCGTATAAGCAAGAAATGCTTGAACAGTTCCATGCCGATATACAGGACCATTTATCCGAATACATCCATTCTATAAATCAGTTGCCCCACAGTAACCCAGAGTTAATGGATGATCATTTCTATCGTAAAATACTGCGTGTTGCAAACTCAGCCTCTTCCGATGAGAATAAATGCAGAGCACTTTTTGTGTTATTTGGCCTTTTATCCACCCTGAATAAACCGACCCTTTACGATAAAATCAACAAATTAAGGAATAATATTTTTACCGGTATCCATACCATTGAGGTCATTCATACAGGTCATGATTTCGACAGCACTGAACCGAGACCTGCATTCGCAATAGCACCTAATGTTTTTTGCATTTATAAAGATGAAAACAGAATTTATCTTCCGCTATCTCATAACATAACCCTGTGCTTCATTACTGGCACTGCATTACATTTCAGACCCCGCATAGATGTCTTCTCTCCTCGTCCCGAGCGGCTGAAATGTTGCCACGACCGGAGTCTTAATTTTTATAATGTTTCGTTTGATTACATTGACAATGTGATGACAACTATTGATATGTATAATGTGGGTACATCCAGCACATTTTATTCAGCCTATGAGTTGAGCAAACTTAATGAATATCTGGATAAGCAGCAGCAGGATCATGACTATTATTATACGCCGGAAAATCCTGTTAAATGGCAGCCTGCGCAGACGGTCACCTAATGAAAGCCGTTAACGAAAATGATTTCCGCGAGCTGATTGAGGCTAAACAATTTAATGGCTATACGCTGGTCAGCGGAGAAGACTGGCAGATACCCACGGCCCACGAAATCCTGCTGGTCAGGGGCCTTATCCCCCTGACTGACATCCAGCTGGCCAACCGCCTGGATGTGGACGAACGCACTATCCGCAAATGGAAAACCGGACAGACCCGGATGGTGTTCACCACCTGGTGCTGTCTGTGCTGGCTGGCCGGACTGGGGATGCCGCTGGATAACCATCTCAGCGGTTAAAGAGACGCTTCCAGAGGCGTTTAAGAATGAATCGTCTCTGGTATCGCCAGCGTGAGCGGTAGATATGGGGAAGGTCGTCATAGTTCTTGAAGAACCAGGTCCAACCTATATAGGCATTTCTCACTAAGAGAATGAGAGATCCCGCTGTCAAAATGCCATAACCCATGGCGAGGATAAATACAGTCATACAATGTTCCTTATGTAAAACTGTATTTAGGAAATGCAATGCGGCCTTTAAGGCCGGTTGACAAAAAAACCTGAAAAAGTTTTCCTTTCCTATTTGTTGCAATTTAAGTCTCAGTCAGTCCTGAATTTTGCATTTCTTGCAACAATCCCCACGTAGCAACAATTCTTAACTTTTTGTGATTGTCAGGCAATAATCCCTCTCTTCTGCCTTTGAGATCCGTTTTCTGCTAGTTCCGGATCTGATTCAGCCCCGCCGGCGCGCAGCGGCCCGACAACACAAGATGTAGCGGTGTTTCCAGCTGTCAGTGACCATATATGTTGTGCCCCTCCCCTGCCCCGTGACCGGCCGCTCACCACCCTGAAAGGGCGCTGTGGTTATTCCGTGTGCGTGGTACACTTCCGGAAACTGTGGAATAACATAAAAGTCGGATCCGGCCAGAGCGGCCGTCAGGTAATTTAATTACGTTGTTATATGGCTGCTTATTATTTTAGTATGTGAAAATCACTCTCGTGAAAGTCACTGTCGCGACAGAGTGGCACTCATCTGACGATGATTGAGGTGTGGTAAAATTGCACGGCTAACTATTCAACTGAGGAAAGGACATGTTTACTGCATTCAATGAGAGAAATGATTTCAGTTATGCTTTTGAAAAAATCCGTAATGCGATTTCCGCGCCAGGAGAAAATAATCTTTATGCTGCAACAGAATTAGGTCTTGGCATTCTGCTCCGTAAATACGAGCAGTTTCGCCAGGAACTGGATGCGGCCGGTGAGCTGGGAAACTGGGAATATGATCTCGATACCTACAATCACTGTATTGCGGTGCTGCAACGTTACTTCACCGGCAATCCATCCGGACTGACAGAACGTGATGCCCGGATTTACAGCCATTACCTGCAGACTGAGCACAAAAGGTTTGTGAAACTGGCTGAAGAGCTGGCTGCCGGCCGCTGACTACGGACAGAGGGCGGGATTTCTCAGGAATATAAAGGGGTAAATGATCAATGACTGATATACAGGCCGCAACTGAGAGTATAGTTGCTGCGACATCCCATCCGGTTTCCGTACAGCTGATTAATCAAGGGGCGGGGATCTGGGGAAACGTGGCAACCGGGCTTATCACTGGCCTGCTTACTGGGGGTATAACACTCACTGGCATCTGGCTGACACATTATTTCACGCTTAAGCGTGAGAGACAGGCGTCAGAAGATAAAATGAAAAAGGAACTGCATTACATTGCCACCGAGTTGGTATTCATGCTTGAACGGTATGCTGAGGGTTGTTTCCGGGTTGTGACGGATGACGGCCAGGATGATGATGCCCCCCAGCCTGAGAGAAAAGCTGTCACGAATTACCCTGAACTGAATCTGATCGATGTCTCCGGTGACTGGCGGACTTTAGAGCCACGTCTTATGTATCGCATCCGTGAACTGCCGGTGCTCCAGGATGAGGCCCACAGGGCAATTGCATATGCCGCCGAATACTCCGACCCTCCTTGGCATAAGGACTATTTCAGGGAACGGCAGTATCAGTTCACGCGCTTGGGCATCAACGCTGTCATTCTTGCCGTCCGTCTGCGCAAGGCAACCGGGATGCCCGAAACACGTCTTACAGGTCATGATGAATGGTCTGCAGTTTCCGTGTTTCGTAAAGTCTGGAGGCGCGAAAGAGCCCTGCGCGCTGCTGAAGCTACCCGCAACAGGGAGTGGAATCAATTAGTGATACCTGATGGAATGTCAAACCAATGAGCGGCCTCTTATCATATTCTCACCCGCAGCAGCCGGCGCAAATGCCGGTGGCCATTGACTATCCCGCCGCGCTGGCCCTGCGCCAGATGGCGCTCGTTCAAGATGAACTACCGAAATACCTGCTGGCACCGGAAGTCAGCGCCCTGCTCCATTATGTGCCCGATTTGCACCGCAAGATGCTGCTGGCAACCCTCTGGAACACCGGCGCACGTATCAACGAGGCGCTGGCGCTGACCCGGGGGGATTTTTCGCTGGTGCCACCGTATCCGTTCGTGCAGCTGGCCACGCTTAAGCAGCGCACCGAAAAAGCGGCCAGGACAGCCGGCCGAGCTCCCGCCGGTAGCCAGGCTCATCGTCTGGTTCCGCTTTCCGATCACCACTACGTCAGCCAGCTGCAGATGATGGTGGCCACCCTGAAAATTCCGCTGGAAAGACGCAACAAGCGTACCGGCAGAACAGAGAAAGCCCGCATCTGGGACATCACCGACCGGACAGTACGGACCTGGATTGGCGAAGCGGTTGAAGCGGCCGCCGTCGACGGGGTGACATTCTCGGTGCCGGTCACCCCGCATACGTTCCGCCACTCCTACGCGATGCATATGCTGTATGCCGGCATACCACTGAAGGTTTTGCAGAGCCTGATGGGCCACAAATCGATTAGCTCGACGGAAGTCTATACGAAGGTGTTCGCACTTGATGTTGCTGCGCGGCATCGAGTTCAGTTTCAGATGCCCGAAGCGGATGCGGTAGCCATGCTGAAAGGGAATATTTAAGTACTTAGGAGAATGATGCTGGCGAACGTCCTGCTCGCCGGGGAGGTCTGTCAGACGTTATCTGGACCAGCTGACGGGAATATCTGCTCTGTATTCCTCATACTGCTCATAGATCGCATGCTGAAGCATCGTAATACGTTCTGACAACCTGTTGGCGTCCGACATATGCCGCCATTCCCCCTCAATAGTGGTTTTCTGTCCATCCGGGAGATTGAGCGTGATCAATACCTTTGTATCACGAATAATCACCCCGTCAGTGAAAGAATTAAGACCACTCCTTACGGTATTATCTATCTGTATAGTTTCAAGTTTCATCTTGTTACCTCCTGTTGACCGGATCCCAAGCATAGATATCTGAATTCAAATTGCCTAGTGAAATGTCTGGATATGCCGCATTTTTCCCCTTATACAGCGAAGCTGGCCAAAGGCCAGCCCGCTTGGATTTATCGCTTTTGCCAGTAGATCAGCATGGCAAGGAACAGGATTGTTGCCCCCTGAGAAGCGGTCAGGAAAGTTTCCAGCAATGACATTATCGTAAAACTCCGCATTATTCAGGTGTGTGATTCAGGGGCCTTAGTCCCCCTTTTACAGGACGTAGTGTTCTGTCACGACGGAAGCCAGGGTTAATAAAAACGATTCGAATATGTCTGCAGGGACGATAGAAATCTTCGTGCGGGTTGTCTCGCTGTAGCCGGCTCTGGAGAGCGACTCGGGGGAGGAGTAGTATCTTCCGGCCACGGATATGATCGAGCCAGCAGTGCTCGCCGCAGTCGAGCGACAGGGCGAAGCCCCGAGTGAGCGAGGAAGCACCAGGGAACAAAACTTATAAATTCTGCTTACGCTCAATGCCTGAAAAATCACCTCCCCTCGGGGTTATCCACTTATCCACGGGCATATTTTTATAAAGTACTTTTTTATTCTTTTTCTTTATTTTACATCTTTTAGGGAGCCTGAAAGCCGCGTACAGTGCGGCCTGAGAGGGGGCCTGTATGGGCAACTGGTAAACATAATATGGGAAATTAATCACGTATCAGTGGGTTTTGTGTCAACAAGCTATGGGATACGCATCAACAAGCTATGGGAAAGAGGTCAAGTTCAGTTCTCAATTATCCACTTGTGGATAAAGTGCAGATTTTTCCGGTGGATAAGTATCGCGATAGCTTGCAATTTCTGTTTTCACTGTCATTATGGGTGGGTAAAAATTTACCCATAGGCATTGAAATGGATACTCAAGCACTCTTGCCAGCTACTAAAACGTTTAAAAAACGCGCCAGTATAAAGCAATCTAACGAATTGACCGAAGCTGCATATTACCTGCCTCTTCAGGCAAAACGTGTGCTGTGGTTATGCCTCATGCAGGCCTATTTTAATGACAGCCAGGAAGATGACTCTGACGTATTGCCGCTCTTCAAAATCAGCGTTTCCGATTACGTCAAATACTTCAATGTCGCTACGTCTGTCGCCAGTCGTGATGTGAAGGCTGGGGTAAATGCTCTGGGCGAATCAACGGTTACCTTTTATCCAAAAGAAGGTGAGTTTGAAGAAGTTAAACGTCCGTGGCTGGCTGAAGCAGGAATGAAGCGAGGCCGGGGTTCCTGGCAGATTGAATTTAACTACAAGGTCATGCCATTCCTGGTCGGCTTAACCTCCCAGTTCACTACCTATTCTCTCTATGACTGTGGCCAGCTTAATAGTGTTCGTGTCATCCGGCTTTATGAAAGCCTGTGTCAGTTCCGGAGCACTGGTGTCTGGATCACCACACATGACTGGTTATGTGAAAGGTTTATGCTCCCTGCCTCGCAGAAAAACAATATTGCTGAAATGAAGCGTACCTTCCTGGAACCTGCTCTGAAGAAAATTAATGAGAAGACGCCATTAAAGGTAACATATACCACTGAAGAAGATGGTCGCTTGCTGTTTAATTTTCTTGATAAAAAACAATAGTCTGTAATTTTTATTTCCTCCCCCCTTAGTTTGTTGCTGACATATGGGGGGATACTGAACTTGCTGTGTTTCCCATAGTGCTTGCCTAACTTGACCTGTTTCCCACACTCCCGACCGTCCGAGAAGTTGACCTGTTTCCCATAGTCCGGGCCGTCCGAGAAGCTGACCTGTTTCCCTTAGTCCGGGCCGTCCGCGAAGTTGACCTGTTCCCCACACTCCCGGCCGCCCGCGAAGTTGACCTGTTTCCCACAGTCCGGGCCGTCTGCAAAGTTGACCTGTTTCCCACAGTCCCGGCCGCCCGCGAAGTTGACCTGTTTCCCATAATCCGGGCCGTCCGCGAAGTTGACCTGTTCCCCACACTCCCGGCCGCCCGTGAAGTTGACCTGTTTCCCATAGTCCGGGCCGTCCGCGAAGTTGACCTGTTTCCCATAGTCCGGAGCGTCCATTAAAGTTGACCTGTTTCCCACAGAGGATGGAAAACTCTTCTTGTGCTGAGCGTAAGAGCTATCTGCCGGAACGGTTCCTCTTCGCTTCCTCGCCAGTTCGCTCGCTACGCTCGGTTACATGGCTGCGGCGAGCGCTGATACATAAGGCTCAGCATTGCACTGGTCGTAACTAAAATCAGAATCCTTCTGAATGACTCTCCTGTCTTGCAAGTTGAATACCTTTCTCAAAGCCCTTTTGTATGAGTTGCTGTTGATGGTCAAAAGTGCGTCTGCGTGTTGCTGCAGTGTGATTTAGTAGCACGCCCGTCGAGCTTCATCCCCCTTCTGTTGAGAGCGAAATCAAAACAATATGATTTTTTTCTTGCAACATGACACTTTTTGTTCAAAATGACAAAAAACGTCATGAGGTGATAAATGGACAATATTGAGCAGTTACGGAAAGTCGCTACACGTGCAGGTAAGCTTCTGACATCTTTGAGCGAAAGTATCCGACAGCAAAAAGAGGAATTGAAGCTTACCGAGTTCTATCAGGAATACAGCAAAGCCGCTCTGTATAAGCTGCCTAAGCTCAGTAAAGGCAGTGTTGAGTATGCTGTGTCCGAAATGGAAGCCGGTGGCTACATTTTTAAAAAGAAACCTTCTGGTAATACGATGAAATACGCGATGACGATTCAGAATGTCATCGATCTGTATAACCATCGTAAAGTACCGAAGTACAGGGATCGCTTCGATAAAGCCTTTACGATTTTTGTATGTAATCTTAAAGGTGGTGGTTCCAAGACAGTTTCTACCGCTTCATTATCACATGCTTTTCGAGCTCATCCTCAGCTTCTGTTCGAAGACCTGCGTATTCTGGCCATCGATTTCGATCCGCAGGCATCTCTGACAATGTTCCTGAGCCATGAGAATTCAGTGGGCTTGGTTGAAAATACGGCTGCTCAGGCCATGCTCCAGAACGTGTCTCGTGAAGAATTACTTTCCGATTTTATAGTACCGTCTATTATCCCTGGTGTTGATGTAATCCCCGCTTCCATTGACGATGCATTCCTTGCTGAAGGCTGGAAGGGATTGTGTGAAGAACATCTGCCAGGGAAAAATATTCATGCGGTGCTTAAAGAGAACATTATCGACAAGCTCCAGCATGACTACGACTTTATTTTCCTTGATAGTGGTCCTCACCTTGATGCGTTCCTGAAAAACTGCATTGGGGCGGCAGACCTGATGTTGACCCCTCTTCCACCGGCGACGGTTGATTTTCATTCTTCCCTGAAGTTTGTGGCCAGCCTCCCTGCCCTCATAGATTCCATCGAAATGGATGGGCACACCTGCAATCTCATCGGTAATGTCGGCTTCATGTCCAAGATCCTGAACAAGTCTGATCACAAAATTTGCCATAGTCAGGCCAAAGAGGTTTTCGGTGCCGATATGCTAGACATGGTTCTGCCAAGACTGGATGGTTTCGAACGTTGTGGGGAGACTTTTGACACAGTTATTTCAGCAAATCCAGCAACCTATGATGGAAGTACAGAGGCACTAAAAAGCGCAAAATCAGCAGCGGAAGACTTTGCGAAGGCAGTCTTTGATCGCATCGAGTTCATTCGTACTAACGGAGGTATGTGATGTCGAATGAGAAAAGAAAAACCATCGGCAGACAGTTAAATACCCAGGCGTCAATTGCGGAAATGACGGACACCGGTAGAAGCCAGGTATTTACCTTAAAAACCGGCAGGAAGGTAACGTTCAGGTTTGTTCGGGTGCCTGCATCTGAAGTTGAAAGTAAGACCTTCGTAAACCAGGAAAACAACGGAAGAGATCAACTTGCACTGACCAGGGAATCCCTGAAATCCATTATCCAGACGATTAAGTTTCAGCAGTTCTTTCCCTGTATTGGTATTAAGCAAAGTGAAAGGATTGAGATACTGGATGGTTCAAGACGGCGAGCCTCAGCAATTTTTGTCCGTACAGGCCTTGATGTAATGGTTACCGAAGAGCATTTATCAGCTGATGAAGCTCGCCAACTGGCTAAAGATATCCAGACAGCTAAAGAACATAATCTTCGGGAGATTGGCCTGAGATTGATCGCTCTTAAAGAGTCCGGATTTAATCAAAAGGAAATTGCTGAACTGGAGGGGTTATCTCAAGCTAAAGTTACCAGGGCGCTGCAGGCGGCGGCCGTACCGCAAGACTTGATTTCTCTGTTCCCGGTTCAGTCGGAGCTATCGTTTAGTGACTATAAACTTCTTTTAGAAGTTAATGAAAAACTCAGTGAAAAGGGATTAACGCCTGAAGAACTCATTCAGTCTGTATCAGCTCAGCTCGATGCAATTTTGAGTGAAGGCGAGCGACCAGAAGACGAACAGAAAGCCAGTATACTGAAGCTGATTTCTCAGGCATCTCAGGCATTGATAGATCCATCTCCCAAGGAAAAGTCAGTGGTTTCCCCACTCTGGTCTTTTGAAGAAAAGGACAAGTTCGCGCGTAAGCGTGTGAAAGGGCGTACGCTGACTTATGAGTTTAGCCGTATGTCAAAAGTGATTCAGGATGAACTGGACAAGGCTATCAACGAGGTCCTTGACAGAAATTTGAGTCAATAATTTCGCCATGGCGATTTCACATCTAACTTATTGTAATTAGGCAGTTTAGGCTGAGAATTTCAAGGTGAAATCGCCAAAGTTTTACGCCAGTTTCGCTGAAGGAATATCTGACCATCGTGTCGTATAAGCAGGAGAAAGCATCTCCCGTTTCATCTGCCATTCCGGGGCAATACCCCGCCCCGCAAACCATACTTTACCCAGCCCTGAGTTGTTGATCCCGTCCAGAACCTTCATCAGCTCAGCACTGTAAGGGCGTGGCGGGCGTTCGTCGAACAGCTGCAGCTGCGAAACGCCGGAGCCGGTGAAGTCATTCAGCATAACTCCGGCTTTGGCATACCGGTGCCCATCCCTCCAGATACGCTCCAGAGCCGTTGTAGCGGCTGCAATGATGTCCCTGGTGTCCTGAGTGGGTGTAAGAAGTTTTTCCGTAGCCACGTTGCCGTAGTAAGGCTCTTTAATGGCGAACGGAGACGTTTTGATGAAAACGGAAATATGCCGGCAATACTGGTGCTCTTTACGCAGTTTTTCAGAGGCCCGCTCTGCGTGCTGACAGATAGCCTGACGGAGTGACTCGTACTCCGTGATCTTCACGCCAAAACTGCGGCTGCAGACAATTTGCTGTTTCGTCGGAGGGGCTTCCTCAAGCGAAAGGCAGCTTTCCCCGTTCAGTTCCCGTACCGTTCGCTCAAGGACCACAGAAAAATTTTTGCGGATGAAGGCCGGGTTCGTCAGGGCGAGATCGAGCGCGGTCTTAATGCCCAGTACATTCAGCTTGCGTGCAATACGGTTACCCACCCCCCAGATTTCTTCAACCGGCTGCAGTGAAAGCAGTTTCCGCGTTCTCTGCGGATTTCCCCTGGTCAGAGCAAGTACGCCACGAAACTGTTTCCACTCTTTTGAGGCCCACTGGGCTGATTTTGCGAGGGTCTTCGTTGGTCCGGCGCCCACGCCAATGGTCAGGTGGGTACAGTCATACACGTGCTGACGCAGCTGCCGGCCGAAGTCCTCAAGCTCCATACAGTGCTCCACGCCGGTCAAATCGAGGAACATCTCATCAATTGAATACTGTTCCACTCTGGGGGCCAGTTCCTCCAGGCTGTTCATCACGCGCGCCAACATCGAGGCATAAAGTTCATAGTTACTTGAAAACGCATATATTTTTTCCGGGTATCTTTCGTTTTTTATCTGAAACCACGGAGTTCCCATTTTGATCCAGGGCTTCGCCTCGGCACTGCGAGCGATTACATTCCCGTCGTTGTTGCTCAGGACGACTATCGGCTTTCCTTTCAAATCCGGGCGGAAAACACGTTCACAGCTGGCATAGAAGCTGTTCACATCGGCCAGGGCAAACATCAGTACATCTCCCTCGGGCGGTGGATGATATGCGTGACGACGCCAAAGATATCCAGCTCGTCGGGATCAGGATAAATCGGCGACCAGGAGGCATTCATGGGCTGCAGCGTCAGTCGCGGCGTCAGCAGAAGCCGTTTCACCGTAAACTCCCCCTGCATGCTGGCGACAACGATATCGCCGTGCCGCGGCTTTTCAGCACTGTCCACAACCAGCAGATCGCCATTGTACAGACTGCCGTCGGCCATGCTGTCTCCGCTGGCACGCAGGTAGTACGTCGCGCTCGGATGCCGTATGCAGTAATCATGGAGATCCAGATCGGACTCGACATAGTCAGCAGCAGGGCTGGGAAAACCGCAGCTGGCCAGATCGGCAAACAATGGATGGGCCTGTGGCGGGAGTTCTTTCCCGGTGCTGAAAAGTTGTAGTTTCATCTTTCCTCCTGACACTCTAATTTTACTGGTTATACATACAGTGTTCACCGGGAGACCGGTAGAGATCAAGGGGTGAAAGTCCCCGACCATTGAAGGACCAGCAATCCACAAGGTCCCCGAGTCATGCGTTGCATACCGCGAGGTATGGGGCGAAGCGTTGACAGGGGTGTTGACAGGCCAGCCATTGAGCCACGAAATGTATATTAAATTACCGGGTGCCGACGTTGTACTGTTAACGGAAGGCAACATCATAGGGTGCGATACTGCGAGTGCCACATGGACCCGGCGGGGTCTGAGACCCTGGCATGTCAATACGATCTCTACGCGGGAACCGGGAGATCTCCCCTCTGACCATCTGCCAGTGTCGGAGACGGCCCGCACCGGGAAGACGAGGAGTCATAGCCGGTGATGTACGGAGAGGAGAAGTCGGACTCGCTCATAGTAGCGGCGAAGCAGGCGAACAACCCGAAAGGAGCGGAGTCAGTGGAGCGAAGGAGCGGGGCCAAGGGGAACGCGGAACAGCCACACATGCGCCGGACACAGAGCCGGGAAAGCATGTCACAGAGGCTGTCACGCGTGCGGGAAGCTGCGAAGCAGCGGAAGAAAGAACGGTTTACAGCATTGTTCCACCTGCTGACAGTCGAAGCACTGGAAGCCGCATTCCTCTCCCTGAGCAGGAAAGCGGCCGCCGGAGTGGATGGCATCAGGTGGATGGACTACGCCGGAAACATGAAGAACAACATAACAGATCTGCACCGGAGGCTACATTAGGGCAGCTACAGGGCGCAGCCCGGCAGGCGTCACTACATCCCAAAAGCGGATGGAAAACAACGCCCGCTCGGCATCGCCTCGCTGGAGGACAAGATCGTCCAGTATGCGCTGGTGAAAATCCTGAACGCAGTCTATGAAAACGACTTTATGGGGTTCTCATACGGGTTCAGACCCGGGCGAAGCCAGCACGATGCACTGGACGCACTGGCCACAGGGCTGGTACGCACTAACGTAAACTGGGTACTGGATGCCGACATCAGTCAGTTCTTCGACAGGGTGAGCCACGAATGGCTGATCAGGTTCACAGAGCATCGGATCGGCGACCGGAGCGTAATCAGGCTCATACGTAAGTGGCTCACAGCCGGGACGTTGGAGGAGGGTCAATGGCGAGCAACGGAGGAAGGCACCCCACAGGGTGCGGTCATCTCACCGCTGCTGGCAAACATATACCTCCACTACGTCTTCGATCTGTGGGCGCATCAGTGGCGACGTCGCTATGCCACAGGCAATGTGGTAATGGTCAGATACGCCGATGACATCGTCATCGGGTTCGACAAACGATACGATGCCCGGCGCTTCCGTATAGCCATGCAGCGCAGACTGAGGGAGTTCGGACTCACGGTTCACCCGGAGAAAACCCGTCTGATGGAGTTCGGCCGCTTCGCTGCCGAAAACCGTGCCATCAGGGGAAAAGGCAAACCAGAAACGTTCAACTTCCTCGGGTTCACGCACATCAGCGGGAAAGATCGCAACGGCAGGTTCATGCTGATACGAAAGACCCGCCGGGATCGGATGACGGCAACTCTGAAAGCCATCAAAGACGGTCTGCGAAGGCGCTGGCATTACTCAATGAGAGCATGAAAAACCTCGGGGCAGCCATCGAATGATGCCATCTACAGGGGTTAAAATAACCACCATCATTTCATAACAATACCTGCTGACTATGAAGATCTACGTCATCAAAATAGCAGTTCATGGAGTCAGTCCGATGGTCTGGCGTCGGCTGAGAATTGCTGCCGACACGTCACTGGCCGCGCTTCACTTCATTTTCCAGATAGTGCAGGGCTGGGGGGACGACCATCTCCATCAATTTCACATTTATGGCAAAGATTACGGTATCTCCTACGAAGGAGGCATCGGTTTTGTCGATAATCCGTTCCGGGTCGTGATTGATGATTTTGCTTTTGATGCTGGCGATCGCTTTACCTATGAATACAATTTCTTTGAGCACTGGCTTCATGACATTCGTGTTGAGGCCATTTATGAAAACTCTACGCTGAAAGCGCCGTTTTGTATAAGCGGCCATGGTATGCCCGGAGCCACAGCTGCGGATGAGTTCGATAAAACCCTGGCGTTTCTTGAAGCTATCGTTAATGCGGATGATGAAACAACGGTCGGCGAGATCCGCCCTTTTGCTGACGACCTGGATGCTGTCAGGTTCAACCGCCACAAAATCAACCGGCAACTGAGCAGGCTCGACCTTGCATCTCCGGTACTGGAGCCTGAAGTTATCTGGCTGGGCCGTCGTCGCTGACTGATGTCTATAAAGGTATACGTTTTCAGCATGCCTCTCAGATCCCCGAAAAAATGTCTATAAACCTCCCTAAATCAGTGTTTATGGATTATTCTTTAAATCTCTATGATGTTTAAAGACCTTCCGGAGGTTTTGCGTGCAATATGCCTACATCAGGGTAAGCTCGGCCGATCAGAATACGGCCCGTCAGGAAGAGGCATTGTCAAAGGCGGGTTTTCAGCCTGATAAAATTTGTGTTGAGCATGCCAGCGCGAAGGACACAAACCGCCCGGGGTTACAGGAACTCCTGGGGCAATTACGCCCTGGTGATACGCTTCTGGTTCATTCCATCGATCGCCTTTGCCGGAATATGTCGGATATGTGCGCTGTCACCACCCGGCTTCGTGACCAGGGCGTTACCCTTATTTTTCTGAAAGAGCAGCTGACGTTCAGCGCCGGCACAAACAATCCGATGCAGGAACTGCAGCTGCACATGATGTCGGCATTCAGCCAGTTTGAACGAGCCTTACTGAAGGAAAGGCAGGCCGACGGCATCGCCGCGAAAAAAGCACGGGGTGAAAAAACAGGGCGCCCCGGCGCCGATATCAAAAAGATCCAGGAAATTGACGCACTCAGAAGCAGAGGGGTCAGGCTCAGGATCGCCTGCGACCATGCGGGCCTTGGCGTTTCCACATATTATAAGCTTCGTCACCAGATGAACAACCAGTAGCCGGGAGATAGTCATCCACCACAGCAGGAGGCAATGATGCAACTGACGCTCCAGATAGTCATCACCGATGAATCAGGCTCCAGTCGAACGGAGGAACTGATGACAATCCAGAAATCAGGGGAGACCCGGAACGACATCGGATTATCGGTGTCAGAATCCAAGCTGTTGCTGAATACGGTCCAGCAGTCGGTGGTCCAGCTGCAGGCAGACGAATATACTCAACACCATATCCGGTGCCCTCACTGCCTTGCTGCGCGCAGAATCAAAGGCAAACAGAAAATACGGTACCGGACGCTGTTTGGCGTTATTCCGGTATCCGGGCTTCGGGTGTACCGGTGCCGTTGTGAAGAGAGTGATACAAAGACAGTCAGTTTGCTCAGCGACTGGGCCGGCGATTATTCTCACCCGGCACTGAAATATATTGAAACCCGCTGGGCCTCGATGATCTCCTATGAAATGACGACTCGTCTGCTGAAAGATATTCTGCCGGTGGGCCACAGCCTGAATGCCTCAACGGTGAGGAATCATTTATGCCAGGTGGCGCAGCGTCTTGACGCTGAGGCTGAAGCTCATTCAGGTTTTCTTTCCGGCTGCCCCCGCGACTGGGGGAACCTGCCCAGGCCAGGAAAACCGCTTGTGGTGGGTATAGATGGTGGTTATGTTCGCGATCGGGATGACAAAAAGCGTAATTTTGAAATTATTGCCGGGAAGTCTTTTTCCGTTGGTGCGCCTGCTGACACCCGCCGCTTCGGTTTTGTTCAGAAGGATGACTGTCATCCGGAACGCAGGCTCATGACCCACCTTTCAGCGCAGGGAATGCAGGCCAACCAGCAGATATTTTTTCTGTCCGACGGCGCGGATAATCTCAGGGACCTCCAGTTCGGTATGTACCCTGAGTCAACGCATGTGCTGGACTGGTTTCATATCACCATGAGGCTGAAGGTGCTCATGCAATATGCCCGGGGACTGCTGGTATCAGATCCAGAGGCGGGGAGTAAAGTTCTGGCACTGCTGGAAAGCATTAAACGATATCTCTGGCATGGCAATGTTGTCGCTGCGCTGGAACATATTGATAATTGCGTTATGTATTGCGATGACCCTGAACTCAGCTATCCTAGCCTGAAATCCCTGCAAAAACATCTGGATGAAATGTATACCTACATCCGGAA
>NZ_CP045838.1:0-110138 GCF_009649895.1 Citrobacter sp. H12-3-2 | reverse complement strand
TACTTCCTGCGCTTATGTTGCACAGAAGGAGTAAGCACGGAATCTCTTGTCTTTTTTCGCGCACGGGTTATACTCCCATACAGAAGCAACAACTTCTGCATGATTTGTTAAGGACCCCGTTAATCTCGCGATGCCGCCAAGTATCTAAGATTATCGGGGTTTTTGCTTTTCTGGGCTTAGCTAACTAACCTGCCAGAACCTGTCACCTTCTTAGGCGTGACAACCTAATAAATTCATTTATAACAATAAGTTCACCGACTTTATCACCACAACAATGCAGGATCAATTTTTAGGATCTCTCCAGCTCCTAGATTAAGCTTCACTTCTTGAACGATGCGCTTCTGCGTCTCGTTTTAAGCTCTCGAAAAGCTCTAGTGGTACAAGATAAAACGCCGGCGCGCTACGATTCAGAATAGCAATAGCATCACCCTCTGCTGACTCGACAGTCCCTAACGGATCCCTTTTGAACTCCGTGATACCAGCGACTTTCGTGCAATGTATCGGATGTGCCATAACTCCTCCTGGTTTACAGATAGCACCTACGAATTATTGTATCGTAGCATACAATCAGACACTTAAAAGCATCATTAACTAATATTATGATCGCTGATCAAACTCAGTTAAGTGTAGTTTTACATGATATAGTACATCCGCACACAGAATATACCTCTAAAATTCAAATAGATACGGCCATTAGCGGATGATGTCTAAAATCATTTCTTCAAAAAAAAATTCCAACTTGCTCCTCAGGTTTTAAACCTGATTTCCAACAGCAGAGAACCTATGACGATCAAGAATGGTAGTCTGCAGTATGTAGCAGTTAACCAAGCCTTTCTTAGGTTATTAAAACTCCCTAATGATTATCCTATTGTAGGTAAAACATTAGACCAACTTCCTACATCCTTAGCTTACCTTTCACAGCGAATACACAATCAGGAAGAACTCGTTATGGAGCATGAAGACCAATTCTCTTCTATCGTTACGCATCCAATAGGTGAGAGCAACTCTATACATGCTTTGTGCTTCGAGTCCCGGCCCTATTATGACGATGAAGGAATCTGTTCAGGTACTATGCTTCAGGTAAGACCTGTTGATATTTTTGGACCAGATAGCTTGCTATCGGGAGACGTCCCCAAATCGTTGGTTTATAGGGTACCGTCCGAGATATTTACTAATGCTGAATGGGAGATCATTTTTTTAATATCTCTTAAATACAGCAGGAAAATTATGTCTCGGATATTAGGGACTTCTTTAAAAGCGGTAGAGCATAGAATCAGCAGATGCCTGCAGAAAACCGGGACCGCATCAGGGAGCGAGCTATTAGAAGTTTGCAAGAAGAATAACTGGGATGCCTACATACCCCCTCGATTTTTAAAGCCGAGATTTAGATTATTCAGAGCTGATCCTGATGCGTATCTAGTTGACTCATCACTAAGCAAACAGTAGTCTTCAAAAGTCATAGTAAATCCTGTGACCGGGCGTGAGAACCCGTATCTACACGTGCACATTGACACGCATCGCGTGTTTTTTTGTGTACTGAACCAGCACATCTGTGTAATGGCGGTTCAGGTAGGGCAACCGTAAGGTTGGCCGGTACCGTGTAGGCCGGTTTCTCACCCCTGCCTGGGCTGCCACCAGAGCGTGAGAACTCCGTGGCAGCCGATATCATATCTACACGGGAGCTTCATCTACAATGCGCAAGAACTTATCAAAGAATCCTCAATCCCCCCTAGCAAATATACTTGGCTTTCAATGGCTTGTAGCTGGTGTATTCTCTAAACAGAATGTCCTAACCCATACCACATATCACAACACGTTCAATGGGGTTTCTCCCCATTAAGGGAGATGCATTTTACGCGTAAATTTATTACGTACTGATTTGCCAGGGGACTTCACAATGATTAATGAGAACACTATTAACGCCCTGCATAGCGTTTTTCCGGAACTTTCCAGAAAGCAGTTAGAAATTGTGACTCTGTATGCCCACGGAAATACATATGAATCCATTGCTGACATTTGCAATATCTCTGTTGAGACGGTCCGATCACATCTTAAGCGAAGCACTAAAGCTCTGAACTTAAAAAGCAATGATGCAATGCGTGCTGTAATATTGTCACGCTCATACTTTTTTATGATTTCATTAATGATCACAAATTAATCAAAAAATGCACCCCTCAAGGGTGCATTTTTAAGACTTGGACTATTTACACTTTACTTTGATTTACCGAGATAGAATCATAAGCGCAGACCATTAAGTATTGCCGCCAATTTTACTTGAGGGTCTACCCTACAAGAGCACCCTGAACTATGAGACCCCCAATAACAGCTGACAAACTTAAGTGCTTGTTAGTAAGACTGTTAAGTCATCATGGTTGAGTATGTTCGACCCCGTTGAACATTGAATTATCCCGTCATGGATCAATTCTGCGCGAAGCGTTCAAAAATGAATATTGAGACTGTATGTAACCAACAATGGTATCTTGCTCTCTATATTACGGGGGGCAAAAATCGCGAGAAATTATTCGACTGGCTACACGACAGGAGAATTACCCCCTGGACGCCATTATCCTTAACGAAAATACGGCGTGCTGATGCACCGCATGTTTTCAGAAAAAGGGTATCTGCAGTTTTTCCTGGATATTTTTTCCTAAAAGCCAATTTTGATGTTCAAAAGATAGATACTATTAGGGCGCACTCAGCGTTCTGCGATTTTGTGAAGTTCGGTAGCCAAATCACCCCGGTGAACACAAGGGTGGTTGAAGCATTAATGAAAAAATACCCCGATCCTACCCATCACCCTGCTGCAAGGGATGAACTGGAAGTTGCATCAAATATCTGGCTTACAAAAAGTCAGTACAAACGACTGACACAGCTAGAACAAATGGAGCACCCCATATCCAGGACAGCGATGTTGTTCGATATGATCACCCATGCTGATGCATGGGGGTTTTGAAATGTACTTTACCGTAGCCTCTTAAACTGGCCTTAACCAGTTATCACTCCATCCCTTTTAATTCCCCCGTCTACGGGGGCTTTTTTTGCACCGTTTTCCGGCAATGACGTCTGGGCTGGTCCTGCCCGATGAACACCCTCTGTTCCTTTAACCAGCCTGCACTCAGGCTTCCTTCACTCTGGCGGAATGAAGGTACAGACGTCATTGCCAGAAACCGGAACCTAAGAGAGACAAACCATGCAATCCACCCAGGAACAGGTCAGCCATCTCTTGTGGTGCATTCTCGTTGCCTTACGTACGGCAGTCGAAAACCATCACATAACCTCAGAGCGTGGCAAACGTAGATTCATCACTGAATGGTTAAGCGGAGCAAGAAGAATACCGACATTCAAAGGAATGGGAAGCGAGTTTATGACTATCCGGCAGTTACTCGAAACCGAAAAAAACCGCTCCATTGATGCCGTTCTGACTACGCTCTGGACCAACTCTGTATCAACCGGAAACTGCGATCTTTTTCGGTTCCGGGCAGTACTTAATTCACTTCTAGGACTTGGCTGGAAACACTGCCTCTGCCCCTGGCCTGAACAAGTTGTCACCGAAATAATGGAGCGCCAGCGCACTCGGAAGAATCACATCCTGCAACTCACTCGTATGGAAGAAGCATTTACCGCAACAGGCTCAATGATTTCACCTATTACATTTCAACTCCTGCTGAAACAAAACGAGGACGAAGAAGTTGAAAAGTCTTTCTATCTCGATCGTTTCTCTGTTGTTCGAGGCCGGGACACCTCGTTGTCTAAAGCTACTTTACGCACTCTCTATATCGGACATAGTACCCTGCCGGAATCCGCCTGGGGCGCATGGGGAGATCGCGAAAATGTCGGCAGCGGTAATCTCTGGCGGCCAGACCTTCACTGACCGATAACAAAAGGAACAAACCATGAAGTTTCGACCATTCACCCGGGACGTCAGCGTGCATAAAATTGCCCTGCCCCTGTTAATACCGTCACTGTTAAGCAGCTGCACGGGATTTCAAAACCGTAACGTCGCACCAGACACCCCTGCACTCGTGTTTGTAGACGGTCAGATCAGCGACAGCGCTGATATAATCAAACAAACACAACGGCGGATAGCGCCCCCGGTCGCTACACCTGTTCCCGTACGACAGCCGGCAACTGCAGCGCAGGTATCGAAGACCTCGCCTTTGCCTCAACCAACAATGCTGTCTTCCTCCACAAGTAAATCCAGCGCACCTGGTTCAGTCACGAATCCATCACTGCCAGCACTTACATTTATTGGCACACCAGGTCCCGTTGCAGTTCTGTCATTATCCCCGGCGCGCAACCTCACACTCGAACAGTGGGTCAAACGTATCATTCCCACAGGTTGGGCACTGAACTACGAGAATGCACTGCGCCCTGTCCTGAATACCCGTATCGTCTCGGTATACACCAATGACCAGTGGACCAGAGTGCTCAACCGTTTGCTGGAAGAGCAATCAATCCAGGCGCAGGTGGACTGGAATCGTCATGCCATCACACTGCAGCGAAGGGGTCAATCCGCTCAGTTGACAACCTCTGCGTCGTTCACTGAAAACCGAACAACTCCTGCCCAAGCAGCTGGCATACCGAGAAATCCATTCAGCGGCCCGGATTCAGCCCAACCAGTAGCGCAGACAACTGTTAAATCTCCGGCCCCTGTAACGACAAAACCGGCACCGGTAGCGGTGAAACCACAGCCAGTCACAGGACAACCTATCGCACCTGTGATTCAGGGCAAAACCTGGACGGCACCGGCTGGTACAACTCTGCGAGAAATGCTGATGAAATGGGCACAGGACACACGCTGTGAATCTGGCGCTTCACCACACTGGACGGTTATATGGCCTGTCGCCGTGACGGATTATCGGCTTGATGCTCCGCTGACATTCCGCGGTTCATTTGAAACCATGCTCGGCCAAATGTTCGACCTTTACCGTACCGCACAGAAACCGCTTTATGCAGAAGCTTCCCGCATGCAGTGCGTGGTATCAGTCACAGATACTCCGGCAGGTCGATGATGGGCTGGGTCATACTGGCCATCGGCATGATATTTTTCCTTATCGCCGGTGATATAGATTCCCAACGCAATCAGAACAGTCGGACAGCTATACAAACACAGAGCGGCCAGTTTTATGCTTCCCAGTTCCTGACCATCGCTAATCGTGTTAATGACTGGCGTTACAAGACAGGTCAGAAGGACGGCTCCATCCCAACCGATCAACTGGGTCTTCCCTTCACCCCCGACAGCCGAATCCAGTACCGGTTACTTCAGAGCAGATTGTGGATCTGGATGCCGGAACAACCTGGGCTCGTTGATGCGTTACGGGCACAGAGTCGCGGTTCGGCACTTATCGGCACCATGAGAAGTGGTCAGCTAATCTGGCTTTCCGGTCTTGCCACCGGACTCACGGCACCACAGGGCGTTTCTGAAGGCGCCGTGGTTTACCTCAACTAATCCGGATTTTCCCCATGAAGAAAACCCTTTTGCGGCGCCTGCTGATGGCGTCCTGCTTTGCCATGCTCGCAGGCTGTACCTTCTCTGAAATCAATAAAATGCAGACGAAGGCTCAATCTGATGCCACGGTAGCCCGCGCGCAGGCGCAGCTGCCACGAACCCAACACCAACAACCACTGACCTGGACGGACCGGCAGTGGATTAACCCCAGCCCCATTCCTGTCGCCGTACGGGAAAGAAACCGCCAGGCTCCGTCCTGCAACATAACCCAGGCAAAAAAGAACATTACGCTGCAGGAACTGGCACAACGCATCACAGCTTTGTGCGGCACACCGGTGATCTTTACTCCTGATGCCATTGATATCAGCCAAAGTAGTGTCAGCACCGGCGTCACACGCCAGATGAGTGGCTCACTCCCGCCCCCCGATGACAATGGGAGGACACCACTGGCAAGCCTGGGTGGCGTAACCTCTCCGGCAACAAGCGGAACCAGCCAGCCACTGAATCTTACCGGATTGATGTGGCAGGGCGATCTGGGCGGGCTTCTGGATCTGATGGCCAGCCGTAGCGGTCTCTACTGGCGAATGGATAATGGCACCATCGTGTTTTACCTGATGGAAACCCGGACCTATTCGTTGGCCATGCTGAATACCAAAACGTCCAGCACGTCGAGCGTCAGTTCAGGAACGACCAGCAGTATGGGGGCCACCAGTGGCACTGATAACTCCGCATCCGGGGAATCCACCACCTCCCAGAGCACAACTACCGGTCAGGAATACGATCTGTATGCTGATCTGCGCAAAGCTGTTGAGTCCATGCTGACGCCAAATAAAGGCCGCTACTGGCTGTCCTCGTCCAGCTCATCACTGATTGTGACGGATACACCTTCAGTACAGGCTGCCGTGGCCCGTTACGTGAACGAGCAGAATCTCATCATGAACCGGCAGGTAGCGCTGAATGTTGAAGTACTGAGCGTCGGTAATTCACGAAATGAAGATTTCCGGATTGACTGGAACCTGGTCTACAAGTCACTTCATTCAGCTGGCGCAACGCTTAATAACGCTACCGGGGATCTCTCTGGCGGTATATCTGCCGGCGCGTCCATTCTTGATACCGCTACCGGTAATGCCGCGAAGTTTGCTGGCTCCAGCCTGCTGCTAAAAGCATTGTCTGAACAGGGTGATGTCAGCGTCGTCACCTCTCAGTCCAGCACCGTGACAAACCTGACGCCCGTGCCTATCCAGATGGCAGATCAGACGGTTTATGTGGCACAGTCGGCTACAACAACAACCACTGATGTTGGCGCCACCACAACTCTGACACCGGGGATGATCACTACAGGGTTCAACATGACCCTGCTGCCGTTAATTCAGGAAACAGGTAATGTTCAGCTGCAGGTGAACTTCAATCTGTCTGATCCACCTACTATTCGTAACTTCACGTCAAAAGACGGCAACTCCTATATAGAGATGCCATATACCAAACTGCGCTCCCTGAGCCAGAAGGCAAACCTCCGGGCCGGGCAGTCGCTGATCCTCACCGGCTTTGATCAGAACAATACCTCCGTCAATAAGTCCGGTACCTTCACGCCAGGGAACCCGCTCCTGGGCGGAGGTCAGTCAGGTAAAAACGAGCGAACCACTTTGGTCATAGTGATCACGCCAACGTTCCCGCAGAACTCTGGAGGCTGAAATGAATGATGAGGCTTACCTGTTTACAATTCGGGATGGAAAATCCCGCAGCCGTTACTGGCTGGCGGGAATGGACTGGGCACCAAAGGAAAGGCAGAAATTCCGGCTACAGTCATTTCACCTGAGAAAAGCACAGCCAGCCAGTACTGCAGGCATCGGTGTTAATACTTCCAGTGAACGAATAAATGGACGGGACAGGCAGCAACAGGTAGTTGGGGGCGGCCGATTGCCAGCCCGTCATCGCCGGCATCAGCTTTACTCACTGGCGCTCGCTTTTTGTGCCAGCACACGAAACGGATATGGTATTTACCGACTGAATAGTACTGATTTCGTGTTTCTGGCCAGCATCAATGGATTGCCTGCCGTCACCGCCGATAAAACGGGGGGCACAGACAAAATGCAAACGCTGCTGACACTGTTCCTGAGCATGAATGAACCGCCGTCAGAAGGATGGGAATGTCTGGCCACAGTGGACACCCCGCTTGAAGCAAACAGTCTCTTTACCGGACTATCTGCGCGTAGACGACAGCAATGCCGTGTACATGTTGATGGACTGCAAAGACAACGCTGGTTTTTGGCCTGCACGATATTGCTAATAGGTACAGGTGCCATTACCTGGTGGCAGGCTGCCACGCCACCAGAGGAGCCGACACTCACCGCCGAGGAAATCCAGGCCAGGGCGCGTGCGATGTTTGCCACCCAGGTAAAACCTCAATCCCTGCCTCACCCCTGGGCACATGAAGTTACGGCTACGGATCTTCTCAATGATTGTCAGAGACAGACCGATCCGGCGAAGTATGTTCTGGAAAGCTGGAAGCTGACATCCGGAACCTGTTCACCTGATGGGATAACACTTCTGTACCAGATTATGCCGGGCGGTACAGTAGAGGGATTCCTGGCCCGCGCCCGGGAAGTTTTCGGTGTCACACCTGTATTCAATCTGAAAGAGGGGGGGCGGGAAGCCAGGGTTACACTGGCCCCCCCTGACAGCCCACTCAAAGATGAAGCCGTGCCGAACAGCTCAGCGCAGTTCATCCGTATCCTCTCCTGGTTCCAGCGACAACAGGTCATGCTCAACATCACTGATGTAGCAGCACCTCCAGCCCTGCCTGGGGCAAACGGAGAGCCGCCTCCCGTGCAGGACTGGCAGGAATACGTGTTTAGTTTCTCCGCCCCTCTCCCCTCCATCATGTTATTCGACGGTCTGGATGAAACCGGTATCCGACTAACCCGAATCTCTTTCGAGCTGAATGGCAGTGCGTTCAGCTATACCACTGAAGGTAAAATTTATGCGTCAGCACAGTAACTTTCTGCGACAAGCGACATTCTGGCTCCTGCTGCCAGTATTGAGTCCATTACCCGTTCAGGCCTCTCAGTCAACTAACCAGCAGGTATCACAACCAGCCGAAGTGACAAAAGGACAGCTTGAGCAACTGCATATCCGAAACATCATCCTCCAGGCAGAAGTTCAGGGGGCGCAACTTCAGCGCCAGCTGGAGGAAAACCAAGCCGGTGCCGGTACCATCGCCCCCTCCCTTCCCGGAGCTATCGCCGGCGATACTTCACTGCCCGGCCAACCTGCACGCACAGTTCCCTCAAATAATCGCCCTGTCGTGCTGGAAATCAACGGTCGCGACCAAAAACTCCGCGCCACACTACAACTACCATCAGGACAGTCATTGGTTGTATCGCCGGGGAGCCGTATTCCTGGTCTGGAGAGCACAGTCAGGAGTATTACGCTTGCCGGTGTCACACTCAGCGATGGCACACTGCTTGCCTTCGGAGACTAACCATGAACGGTATTACTGCAGAATCTCTCCTGCTGTTTGATGACGGAGAAAAGAAAGAAATCCTTATCGACACCAACCAGCGAGGCGACCCTGGTGTACAAGCCGCGCTGATGGATTTAATGAACAAGCATCCAGGGATCAAACATCGTTTTGTCACTCTCTCGGACTTACGTGAAGCGAAAAAAAAACAGGCTGCTCAACCTCAGGCCAGCGATAAGGCTGGTTTGACGCTGGCAGATCTGGGTGGCGACAGCAGCCACAGCGAGCAACGGATCCTGAACTATTTCTCAGTGGCCAGAAAGCTCGGATCCTCAGATATTCACTTCCTGATTTCAGACTCGCTCTTCCAGGTCAAAATGCGGGTTCACGGCTATTTACATGTGGTGGATGAACGTCAGAGAGAGGAAGGAATGTCCCTCTGTGCCACCTGTATTCTCTCTATGTCGGATGTGTCAGAAACCAGTTTCTACCCACACCGTGAGCAGGATGCACGACTCTCTCCAGCCATGATGCGGAAAATAGGCCTGTTTGGTGCCCGCTACAGCCACCGTCCAACTGGCGATGGTCTGATTGCGGTAATGCGCCTTATCCCGGATGACGGCAATAACGTACCTGACTTTCTACAACTGGGGTATTTGCCCGAACAAATCAAGCTACTGATACGCATGATTGACCGCCCTGAAGGGAAAATCATTCTCTCGGGACCTACCGGTTCAGGTAAGTCCACTACGCTGCGTACCGCCTGTCGGGTATACCTCGATACCAACCCCGGGCAACACCTTCTGACCATTGAAGATCCGCTTGAGGGACAGGTCGTGGGTGCCGTTCAGACCCCGATCATCTGCGACAAATCTGATGAAGAAGCAGTACATATCGCCTGGGGAAAAGCCATCTCGTCAGCTTTGCGACTGGACCCTGACTCAATCATGATGCAGGAAATGCGCGACCTTATCTCGATGCTGGCCACCATTTATGCCGCCCAGACCGGACACCTGGTGATGACTACACTGCACACAAACTCTGCACTCGGTATCCCGGAACGCATGGTTACGCTCGGCATTAACGAAAATCTGCTGTGTGATGCCCAGTTATTGATTGGACTTATCAGCCAGCGCCTGGTACCCACGCTATGTCCTGAATGTCGTATATCCTGGCAGGATAAGGTCGCCAGCCTGACTGTCGAGGAAAAGGACTGGCTGGAGAAATACTGCAACATTGAAGGTATCTGTTCGACCGATAAGCTCTATTTCCACAACCCAGAGGGATGTGAAGCATGTACACAAGTGGTGGAGATAAACGGTCAGGTTCGCGGTAAAGTCGGTCAGGGGATCAGGGGGCGTACCGTCATTGCCGAGGTTATCGAGACCAATAACCGTCTTTTTAAGCTGCTGAAAACAGACGGAAAAGTCGCGGCGCGCCAATACTGGATAAATCACATGCAGGGGATCAGCCGTGTCCGGCACGTCCTGCATAAAATCAACGAAGGACTGGTCGACCCGCTGATGGCCAACCGTATCATTCCGCTCGATGAAGATGAACGTCTGGAGGTGGATGATGCGTGAAATGCACGTCCTGAAACGACTCCGATATACCCTGGTTCGCAAGACGTTCAGCGGTCGATACCGTGTTCAGTTCTATGATGCCCTGCGATTTCTGATTGAAAACCAGCAACAACTTAAGCCTTCACTGGAGAAAATGCGCAATGCATGGACAAACTTCGGCCAGAACTGGCATCCCTACGTTGAGCTGACGGATGACTGTGTTGATGCCTTAAGGGAAAACAGCGGGGAAAAAACGCTGGAGCGTACGCTCTCCCGATGGCTACCGGCCGCAGAAGCGTCCGTCATAAGCGCAGGCATACGCAGCGAGTCACTACCACGCGCGCTAAGATACGCCTGTGCTCTGACCAGCGCCGGTAAGCGTATTCGTGCTGCAGTATGGCAGATGGCCATCTATCCGATCGGCTTTGCCATCATGATGGCCAGCACCATTTATGTGCTGAATACTGAGTTACTTCCCACGTTGACAGAAATCAGCCCGCCAGAGAACTGGACCGGTGCACTCGGTTTTCTTTATGGTATCTCGCTGTATTTCAGTGAATATGGCGTAATAACTGCCATCGCTACTATCGCATCAACTATCTGGACTATCTGGTCACTCCCCCGCTGGCACCGCCCCGACAAACTTCGCCGTGCATTCGACGGTCTGATGCCATGGTCGGTTTATAAGGATATTCAGGGTGCAACTTTCCTGTTGAACATCGGTGCACTACTGCAGTCCGGCGTCAAAACTAAAGACGCGCTGGAGATTCTGCAGGAAACGGCATCCCCCTGGCTTGCTGTGCGTATCGAAGCAATTACCGAACACGTTCGTGAAGGTAAACATTTCGGACTGGCCCTGAAAGATTGCGGTTATGACTTTCCGTCGCAGGAAGCTGCCAACTTTCTCTCCCTTCTACAGGGGGACGGCGATGATGAAATCATAATTAACTACGGCCAGCGCTGGCTTGAACAAACTCTGGAGCGAGTAGCAAAACGTGCAGTCGTTATCCGCGGTCTCATGTTCCTGGCAATGATCCTGATGCTTTTGCTTCTGGTCCTTGTCGTTATGGATATCAATGCCCTTAACAGCTCGTCGGGCGCTTTTTAAACGAGGAAAAATCATGCAATTTAATTCTGAATCAACTTCTCAGACATACAAACCGGTTAAGACAGTGTTGCACCATCGAGGCTGGGGGTTTCTGGAACAGGGGAGTATTGCCCTGATCGTCCTGGTCGTCATCGGCCTTGTGCTGGCGGGATACTTCGCCCTCAAAAATAACGTCAACGTGGGTAAGGAATCATCGAATATTCAATCTCTCATCACCAGTACACAAAACCTGCTGAAAGGGGGAGATGGTTACACATTCACTTCCGGAGCCAAAATGATGGGCGCGCTTATCCAGATGAAAGTCCAGCCTAAAAGTATGACTGTACGGGGTACAGCCTCTTCCGGGACTGCCACACTTTACAATGGATGGGGTGGTGCAGTGACACTGTCACCTGTAACTGTATCTGGATTCTCAAACGGATTCTCATTGACCTACGAAATGGTTCCTCAGGATGCCTGCGTCTCGCTTGCCACACAGCTCAGCCGGGCCAAAATTGCTGATGCCATTACCGTCAACTCCACGGCACACAGTGATGGAATCGTGACAACCGAAGAAGCCAGCGCACAATGCACAGCTGACAATGGGAGTACCGGTACTAACAAGCTGATCTTCACGCTCAACAGCTAAGGAGACGATATGCGGAGGGAACGCATTCTCTCCTGCAACCTGGCAATGACTCTGCTCATTTTATCCTTTTCCCCAGGTCCATTGATGGCCAGTTCGAACTCCCCTCCTGATACGTATGATGCCTGCTTTAATAGTGCCGGTGCCCGATACCAGATAGAGCCACTGCTGCTTAAGGCAATGGCCAAAGGGGAGTCCTGGCTCCGTCCATGGGTCACAAACACTAACAGGGATAAAAAGGGTAATCCGGTCAGCACGGACTATGGGTTGATGCAGATAAATTCAACCCATGTGCCAAAGCTCATCCGAATGGGCATCATCCAGAGTGCAGAAGACCTGCTGAAACGACCCTGTCTGAATATTCAGATCGGAGCGTGGATACTGGCCCGCCACTTTCAGGTATGTGGTGTGACATGGAATTGCCTCGGGTCTTACAACGCCGGATTTCGTAAAGACAGGCACGAAACTCGCGAACAGTATGCCAACCGTATCTGGGGGTTCTATCTGGAACTGAAAGGACTTCGAGTCTGCCGGCAGGAGAAAGGAAAGCGAATATGCGAACCATCATAGTCACCAGCCTGGCAACAGCATGGAGCCTGCCGCTACTGCTGGGTTTTGCGCTCATTGGCAGAGGCCTGATGTGGAGAGTACTCGACTTTCTGGAAGATACCACTGCTCATGGTAAGGAGAGGAACTCGCTTTTAACTGGTGGGATTTGGCTTTTCGCCACGTTCAGTATGATCGCCGCCCTGTCACCGGCTCCAATTGCCGATCGGGCTGCAGCCATCATGATGATGGGCTTCCTGCTTCAGTCCGGTATCACCGACGCAGTCAGTGGATATTTGCCACGTACTTTCACAGCACGTCTGTTACTTGGAGGACTTATTTGGGGAGTAACAAAAGACGTTTCGATTGCAGGTGTATATACGCAATTGGTGGAAATCGCTGTGGTGGGTGGCCTGATGACGTTGCTGAGTGTCCTGATAAACCGGGGCGATCAGCGTCTTGGTCGGGGAGATTTATGGCTGATAACAGGTCTGACGGCCTGGATGGGGGGGAAAGATGCAGCACTGGCCACTCTGCTTGGTACTGCAGCCTTTATGCTCTGGCTGCTAACCTGGCATTTGTCCGGAAAAAAAGAGGGGCCGCTTGGCCCCTGGCTGTGTCTTAGCGGGAGTCTCTTCCAGCTATCCAATCTGTATCAACCCGTATGGATATCAATCTTATGAAAAAGCACGATCGTGGCTGGGCGAATCTTGATGTTGCTCTGGCGCTCATAGTTGTGATGGCAATGACCGTCTTTGGACTCACTAAATATAAAGACTGGCAGCAGGAGAAAAACTGGCAGGTTGAAGCATCCCATATCAGTACATACGCAGCTGCTGCACGGGGATACGTCGGTCGTAACTACGCCACTCTGTTAAGCGCAACCAGTACCACCGCGCCGACAGTGATAACTACGGCCATGCTTAAAAACACGGGTTTCCTGCCGTCCGGTTTCACCGAAACAAACAGTCAGGGCCAGCGTTTGAACACTTATCTGGTCAGGAATGGGCAAAACACGGAGTTACTACAGGGCATGGTAGTATCCAGCGGTGGCAGTGTATACCCGGACAAGGCATTGAGGCTGATATCAAGGGATATTAAAACCGGTTTCGGGGGCTACATTGATGATGGTAAAACCGCCACAGGTGCCCTGCGTACCTGGAAAATCCTGCTGAGCAGTTACGGTGCCACCTCTGGTAATGGACATATTGCAGTACTCCTCTCAACAGATGAGCTGTCTGGCGCGCAGGAGGACAATGACAGGCTGTACCGTTTTCAGGTAAATGGCCGCCCCGATCTGAATAAAATGCACACTGCTATCGACATGGGTGGTAACAACCTGAACAGTGTCGGCACTATTAATGGTCAGACTGGGACATTTAGCGGAAACGTCAGTGGGTCAAACGGTATTTTTACCAGTAATGTCAGCGGTGCAAACGGTAGTTTCACCCAAAACATTACAGCCGGAGCACAGGTAAAAGGAGCAACGGTCCGTGCCGACAGCGACATTAGTGCCGGACGCAATATTACGGCAACTAACGAGGTTTCTGGGGCCACAGTCAAGGCAACAGGCAACTTGTCAGCAGGTGGGGTTTTGCAGTTGGATCGGATCAACGTTGCAGGCATCGCTTGTTACCCGAATGGGCAGATAAGCCGCGATGCCAATGGCGGCGTACTTTCCTGTCAATCCGGTGTGTGGGCTAATTCTGGGGAAAAAAAAATACAGCGTTACACATGGTCAGTAAATTCAGGGAATAACTACGGCGATATTTGCCAGACTTCCTTGAATTCGAGCGGGTTAACGGCACAAGGTTGGATCGCCACTGGATCTGATGCTTGTACAGAAGATAACCAGACTTGCACTATAGACAACGTTAGATGTTTTGCAGTCAGACTGAATTAATTAATCTGTCAATCCGGTGCCTGGCGTTCCCCCTCTCCATCTGATGGCATTTACACCTCTCTCGGAGCGTTTAAAGGCGTTTTTAGTAGCAGCAACACAACTGGAAAACAGTTTAAAATCTATGCCTGGGGAGGCAATCCTCCCCCCCAAAAAATCAACTTTGGTAACTCAGATAACTGTGCAAATACGTTTTCACTGACAGCCTCAGTTGGCGGCTACACCGTCGCAAATTCGGTAGACGGAAACTCACAGTGGGGTAAAAGTGGTAGCATTGTTTTTGACGTTCCGAATGGCTCTACGTTCACAATCGCATCGAATGGAATGATGAGCTACGGTTGCGATTACGGCACGTTCAGCGTGTTTCGTTTCCAGTAATGTAAACAGCCAAAAAGTAGTTATATGCGCTATAAAATCAATACCCTATACCCATTATCACGGACATAAATCCCTCACTATCACATGACACATAGATATCATCAGCAAGTGGGTCGCCACGCCCAGAACCAGTGGCCTTAATATTGGCATTTCTAATCGGCTGGCCTGTTCGTGTATCCCTGCATGGGATTCTGTAAGAGGGTTTTGCCCACACGCCGGATTGACAGTTAGCTAAATGGACAGCAATACGCATCGACATGCTCATCGTCAACGCTCTTAGATACGCCGAACATTCGCGTGCCGGTCATTACATAGCCAGCAGGACAAATCACAGGTTTGTACGTTACATCACCGCCAGCACCACCTGCAAAATAGTTGTACGCCACTGGCGACTCGAACCAGGCACAACCTTGAATACTAACTTTGCCGCCACCGCTCCACACGCCGGATTGACAGGTAAATTCAGCACGTAGGTGTGTAACCGATTACTCTCCAGTAGTAACCTTCAACTGGATAATCGTCGTTAGTCACTAGCATGCCGGAACTCGATAAATTGTAAGCACCCATATCACCTCCGCGTACACCGTTTTTCGGCATATTAATTGCGGTAACAGTTGCACTAAATGCGGCGGTCATATAGTGCGGAAATGATTCATAACGCGAGCCATCATTACCAAGAGCGCCGCCCTGTCCCCATTGTTCGATAAGACCAGTTCGGGGATTACATGACCAGCCGTTCTTGCCTAATTGCACAATCATATCTCCGCTTTTCCACACGCCGGATTGACAGGTTAGCTAAATGGGCAGCAATACACATCAACATGCTCATCATCTAAGGCTTTAGGCCATAACATGAATCGACTTCCTGTTTGAACAAATCCCACAGGACATAAAGCAGTTTTATAAAACTGTCGCTGTCCTGGATTTACCCACGCATCAGGTGAAACTATCCACTGACAAGCGGAATTGTTTATCTTTCCAGCACCGCGCCACACGCCGGATTGACAGTTACCTTGCGCACATTGCATAAGCTGCAAAACAGTTGTTATTTGAACCAGCCCCTGTGACTACCCATCTGTTATTAGCTACATCGGGATAACTGCCGTCAGGGGCGTTGTAGGCATTACTGGCATTGCCTGAGAAATAGGTCAGGTTATATCCGCCAGATAACAACCGATTACCAGCCGGACATGCAGCATATGAGTAGGTTTTATTGCAGCCACTGGCACCAATAACAACGAAACTCTCTATATCTGAACGGGCTGATTTCCACACGCCGGATTGACAGGATTATTGCATTTTTCTCTGAAGGCTTTATTTTCTTCACCTTTTTAGGAGTAATGATGTCTTCCGTTGCGCGTATTAGAAAAATGCCCCTCAGTCGTGGCCTCGATAAATATTACGAATCAGTATCCGTTCATAAAAAGGGTCACCTTCAGGAGTTTTACCGAACCAACGTCATTAAGCGCCACCCACTGGCCAGCAGGAATATGGACGAAATCACCACGGTTGATATTGCCGCCTACCGTGATGAAAGACTGACCCAGCGCAACCCCAGGACGGGGAACCCTATCACCGGTAATACAGTAAGACTTGAGCTGGCGCTATTGTCATCGCTTTTCGGTATTGCACGTGTGGAATGGGGAACCTGCCGTAGCAATCCGGTCGAATTAGTGCGTAAACCAAAAGTATCAAAAGGTCGTGATCGCCGCCTGACATCCACTGAAGAGCGCAGACTGTCCCGGTATTTCCGCGAGCGAAACTTAATGCTGTATATAATCTTTCATCTCGCGCTGGAAACGGCCATGCGTCAGGGTGAAATCCTTAACCTGAAATGGGAATATATTGACCTGCAGCATGGCGTAGCACACCTGCCAGACACCAAGAATGGGTCATCGCGTGACGTCCCCCTCTCACGTAAGGCACGCAATCTACTTCAGATGATGCCGGCCCTGCTCAAAGGTAAAGTATTTTCATATACGTCATCCGGTTTCAAAAGCGCCTGGCGGCTCGCCCTCAAGGCCCTCACGATCGAAAATCTGCATTTTCATGATCTTCGACACGAGGCCATCAGTCGCTTTTTCGAGCTCGGTACACTGAACGTTATGGAAGTCGCTGCCATTTCGGGTCATCGGTCGATGAATATGCTTAAACGCTACACCCATCTGAGAGCCTACCAACTGGTCAGCAAGCTGGACGCGCGACGGCGCCAGACTCAAAAGATTGCCCCCTACTTCGTACCCTATCCCGCACTGGTAGAACAGGATTGCGGAAGTACTGGTGACATAAGAGTGATGCTATGCGACTTTGAAAACTTAATGGTGTCGGCGCCGACCCGCGAACTTGCTCTGACCCGCGCCAGCGAACTGCTACTGCGCACTCTGGCACTTGCAGCCCAGCGCGGCGAACGAGTCCCTGCACCAGGGGAACTCCCCATCAAGACAAACGACCACATCATGATTTGTCCGCTTAACCCCGCCCAGGCTCTCTCGGCCCGGGCGTAACCTTTATCCTGGAGGGACTGTGTATCTGATTATCCTTTCAGCAGTACCACTGACATTACTGCTGTATTGCCCGGTAATGACAATCGTTAGTGCCGTGACGCCCTGGAAAGGGTTTCGTGCGGCCTCGGTTCGTCACCGAAAGAAGCATTACACTACCCTGCACCTTTCGACATTTGACCGGGTTGGTCATCTTAATCTTCGTCGTGCAGCGCGCTTTCACCGTAGTTTTCTTGCCACGTTGCAACTGACGTTACAAAGGAACAGCGCCCCCGTGTACTTCACATCCCATTTGATGCGCCCGGCACACATGAAAAGCATGACCGTACTGATGGGAAAAATGGACGATACACACCGCTGGCGCTGCGCCACAGTCTCAATTCCTGCTGTCGTCAGAAATGGGATACGCCTGCAAACATTGATACAGGAGTGGCGCTGGATAACCGTACCTGAAACCGGCGTGCTTGTGCTTATTCGACCGCGCCGGAATGTGCGTTAAAACCAAGCGCACTAACGCAATCAGAATGCACACGCAAACGCAGTCGATCTACACGATCGAATTAACTCGTTATACATGCGCGACACGATTAATTATTCTTTAACTCACTGAACCGCAAGATGTAATTTTACTTAAGGGGGCCACGTGGCAAACAGTCTTACCGCGATTTTCACCTCGCTTCTGGCGCTCCCCGACCTTGATCGGAATAGGATTGCAGAACTGCTTCAGCGCAATGAAAAGAAGCCTATGCAGACCACATCACTCCGAATGAGGCCCGGCACCCGCCAGTTGATTGATGAGTTGTCAGGCAAGATTGGGATATCTCAATCGGAGCTACTGAATCTGGTTATAGAAGGTTCTCTGCGCGATATTTTCCTGCCGTTCAGCAATACCGCGCTTAGTATCATCGATCGCTTTGAAGTGCTGATGCAGGCACATGAGCTTAACCCGACTGATATCGCAGAGTTGCTTTCATCATGGAATGTTCGGGTGAGCGTACTGCAGGACAGGGAACGAACGATGGACTATCTGTCCACTCCGCTCCTGCAGGCGCTCGCTCAGTGGTTTTTCGTTTCACCGGACTGGTTGTTAGGCAGGAATGTTCCAACGGTCGACACCACCCTGGTTCAACATCAATGGCCACAAACGGAAGATGCCTTACGGAAGATGATAATTCCTTCAGATGAGAATAATAATGACAGCGTTATTTTCTGGACGACCGAAAATACAGGTGAGGATGAATATCAGGAACGAACCGGCATATTAATTAAGAAGAAAATTGCTTCATCGCAGCTGACATATTTCCCGGTGTTATCCATTATTCCGCTCGTTCTGGACAAAGAGCAAAAATACTGGAAAGAACGCCTCCTCAGGGAACATGCCGCAACAGGCACTCTGCGCACCGTCACGGTCAGCAAGGGACTATCCACAGCGCTTGAACAAGGAATAACGCTACCCGCACTTATATTCAGACAGCTTTAAACCACGCAGAAATATTGAATTAAAAAAGAAAAAGAAATTTTTGATGCTGCCGCATCAGGACTTTCTTTTGCCCAAAATCCAGACCTGACTACAGGAAATTTAATGATGAAAAAGACTTACATTGCAAAAACACTGATTTCTTCCGCCGTCATGATGACTTTTCATGCAGGTGCAGCAACCTCCTACATGGAAGCCCGCAGCGATGCCATGGGGGGCACCGGCGTGGCCTCTGCACACTACGGCACTGCCGCCTTATCCAATCCGGCACTCCTGACGAAGTTTGGCGCGAATGATGACTTCAGTCTGGTGCTGCCGTCTGTGGGTGTCCAGGTGGCAGACCCCGATAAGGCCATTGATACTGCCGATGACGTGAAAGATCTGTGGAACAATTTTGACAATGCTGTCGACAGCCAAAGCGGTGTTAGCGAAAGCGCTGCCGCGTTACGCAATAAGCTGGAAGATTTGAAAGATGTGAAGGCAAATGGGCAGGTCGGGGCATCTGTTATTGCCACCACCCCGAATAAAGTACTCCCATTTGCTGTTGTCGTGAAATCATGGGGCACCGTTTCCGTAAACGGCACGGTCAGCGACCACGATCTGCAGTATCTCGACAAAATCGCCAGCGGGGCCATACCAGCAGATGCGGTAGACAAAGATGCACTAACGTCCCGTGCCTATGGTCGGGCGGCCGTTATCACCGACGTAGGTGTAGCTATGGCGCATGAATTTGAAACGGCAGGACACAGTTGGTCCCTGGGCATTACGCCCAAGTATCAGCGAATCGATCTTTTCAATTACAGCGCAACGGTAAACGACTTCGACAAAAATGACGTGAACTCAGACGATTACCGCAACACCAAAACCGGATTTAACGCCGACATAGGTCTGGCCACAAACCTCGGAGATAACTGGATGCTGGGTCTGGCGGTACAGAACATCATTGCCTGCAGTGTTGACACTAAAGAAGTGAACGGCGAGAAAGAAACGTTCAAAGTGAAACCTCAGGCCACTGCTGGCGTCGCCTGGAGCAACAACATCCTGACCACCGCACTCGATGTGGATCTGACCGAAGCCAGCCGTTTTGAGCGAGATGACAAACGCCAGTTCGCCAGTGTAGGGGCTGAGCTGAACGCCTGGAGCTGGATGCAGGTCCGTGCTGGCTATCGCCAGAACATGGTCTCCAGCGAGGGTAACGCCTTCACCGCTGGTCTGGGCTTCTCTCCGTTTGATGTTGTACATCTGGACCTTACCGGTATAGCCGGAACTGATCGTACCTACGGCGCTGTTGCGCAGTTGCAGTTCACGTTCTGATAATCACTGGGAAGCCCGCAATGGGCTTCCTCTGCCGTTTACTTCCGATCAATATTTCTACCGTCTGCAAAACTCCGTCGCCCTGAATCTTCTGGCCTTAACCTCAGTCGCCCTCCCGGCAAGGTAACTACTATGAACTACTTAATTCTTCCCGGCGTGCTGGCTATCTCCCTTCTTGCCGGCTGCCAGCCTTGGAGTCCACCATCGACACCTCCAGCTTCAGTATCTCCCGACCGCTACGGTGCAGCATCATCTGTCGCCGTTGCCCGTCACACGCAATATCAGATGTGGAATAACGGTCTTTGGTCCGGTTCGAAAAATGCGCCATCTCCCATGGAAATAATACGTACTAACAGTGCTGAGGTTTCCTTCGACTGGGAAGGTGATGCTGTGGAGTTACTGGCTGAACTGGCGCGTGCACGAGGCCTGCAATTCAACTACAGCGGCGTGCGTCTGCCCCTACCCGTAACGCTACACGTTCGGGGTATGACGTTCAGCAACGTGCTGCGCGTGATTGAAGCGCAGACAGCATGGCGAGCTACCCTGAATCAGTATCCGGGACTGCTCCAGCTCAACTTCATGCAACCGGAGACCAGTAAGAAATGAAAGGCTTTCTCTTATTACTTTTCCCTGTACTGCTCCTGACCGGTTGTGCCACCGATCGTCCTGCGTCACCAACAGATGCGAGTGTGTCTCCACCAGATATGCAGGCCTGGCTCAATCCGGAGCGACAGAGACCTGACAGTATTTCCGAAACTCGCTGGCAGATGCTTACTGATGCTGGCAGAACACTGGGATTTCGAGGGGGTAAATCTCAGCGGGCGTGGGAGTTGACCCAGGCGCTAAATGCCCGAGAGTCAACCCTCAACGCCCTTTACGATTTCCGGCCGCTTATCAGCCCTGAGGGCTGGCTGCCGCCGGTTATCGATGAAGCGCAGGACGTTGCACGCATCACTCCTGATCAAATCCGCACCGCCTCAAAGGTCTGGACCATTATCCGACCGGAGAGATTTGTCAGTAACCCGCCCAGTTGGCGCAGTTGGTTACTTCGCGGGCTGGCCACCACGGCAACCCCGGGCACAGAAGGGCTGGTCGTACCGGAAGACAGCTCTCAGAGAAAGGTATGGGAAGACGCGCTGAAAAAAGGCTGGCAGGAAGGTCGCGAAAATGCCGATCTGACCCTTGAAGCCAGTATGAATCAGCTCACCCGTGATTATCGGGGCATGATGCTTTACTCCCTGCTCTGGCGTCGGGGAATGATTTCCCGACCGGAAGTTACCGAACAACAGCAGACTGTGACCGGCAGTGGGCAGAAACTCATTACTGGCGATCGCGTACGCCGACTCAAATCACATGCGTCGTTTGAGCTCCAGAAGTCCCGCTGGCGCCCGTCTGTTACCATTCAGTGAGGAGTTTTCTCGTGAACACATCTGTTATCCCGGATAAGTTCGGGATTTTTCCATTTAGTGGTGCCTTCACAGCCGACGAGTTCAGGGCATTTTTTGCCTGGTGCTCAGCACAAGCTGTAAGTGACGTGGACCTGGTCGGTGGATCTCCCGTTTCCGTTAGCCGTTACGGTCGGCGTGAGAGAGTCTCCGACACCGTACTGCCGAATACCATGCTGGGAAATATGCTTGATGACCTGCTGGGACCAGAAGTGCGCCCTAGAGTGCAGGGTGGTAAACCGTCGGACAGAGCCATCCAGATCGACGGCGACATGCACGGGCGTTATGGCCTGAAACGGGGTGAACGCGTGCGACTGCGCGCGCACATTATTCAGGGAACCTCTGCCCGGGAAGAAAAGGCATTATCCGTCACTCTGCGCGTGATCCCACACATCATTCCCGACTTTCTGAAGATGGGTATAGAGCCTGATCTGGCAGCCTCCATGTTGCCAAAAACCGGGCTGGGTCTCATCTGCGGCGAAACAGGTTCCGGAAAATCAACACTTCAGGCGGCGTTGTATCGACACTGTCAGAACACTCAACCTGACCGCAAGATTGTGACCTACGAAGATCCGGTTGAGTACATTCTTGGCCGTCCCGATGACCTTTTGCCACCGCATCAGGCTCAGGTAGGCCGTGACGTGGCAAGTTTTGCAGATGGGCTTCGCTCCGCCATGCGCCGTAACCCGGAGATCATCGGTATCGGGGAGATCCGTGATACTGAAACAGCAGAAGCCTCTGTTCAGGCCGGGGAAAGCGGACACATGACTATCGGGACTCTGCACTCAAAGTCACCGGGTGAAACCCTGAACCGATTACTTGGTTTGTTCCCGCCTCAGATTCGAGACGCGCGCGCGTGGGAGCTTCTTGGTATGTTGCGTTTCATCGCAGTCCAGGTACTTGTCAAAACAACTGATGGCAAACGTCGTGCCCTTCGGGAATACATCGTATTCGACGATGACTTACGCGACGCGCTTCAGAATATCCCGTCAGAAAAGTGGCCGGCGCACATCGACACCATTCTGAGGATGGAAAAGCGGCGTATTGTCGATCAGGTGCGGGAAGGTTTCGTAACAGGTGACATAGACAGAGATGAAGCGGCGCTCTATCTGTCAGGTAAGGAACTAACGCAATGAAACGAGAAGGGTTCTGGCGTTATGCCACTCCGCCGGTCAGCTTTTTTGGTATTCCGCTGCCGTTCCTGCTGCTGTATCTGGTTTGGTTTCGCTGGCCATCCATGAACACGCTGTATATCTGTTCCGCCATTCTGGGATTCTTTGTTGCACTGAATTTCTTTGGCTGGAGTATACGAGCCATCTGCCTGCGCGTGGTTAGTACCTTCAGAGGAAAGATTGCCTCCGGTCGTCCCTGGTGGTACCGACATTTCATTGAAAAGCCGAGAGACTGGACCGGGTTGTGAAGTTGTTAGGAATATAAAAACGAATATAGTGAGGAAAATTATGATAATTAACCTGTGTAAAAAAACAATGTCGCTCATCGACAAAAAAAGATATGAGCTATTTAATCGCACTCAATACCCCGCAAACCGAGAAGAAATGGTTAAACTGGTAATTCAGAAAGGTTTAGAAAGCCTTACCCTGGAAAGTTTAGATGGAATGATAAACATATCAGGTTTACACCACCCCGGAGTTTTCTTCTATAATAAGCTTGACGTTGAATTGCGTGGAATACTCTGGAGACCTGATCCGAATGAATGTGCATCCATACTGAAAGAGATGGCTCCTTGTTTTGTTGCAGTTTTTGGGAAACCGGGTTCCGGCGTCACAACTTTGATTAACGAGATAGCAACTCTTTCAGACCAAGGATTGATGGTCTGTGATGGAAAACCAAATAATATAAACATATCTATAGGCGTAAATGCTTTTCTCAATAAAAGAAGTGTACTGACAGCTGTGACAGCCATTGGAATTAATGATGTTATTGCTGAATTATCTCATCATTCACTTTTTATTATGCCGGACGGCAAAAAGATCATATAAACATCTCATTAAGTAACCCTGTAAAACACAAAATCAAAGATATTTATTTTCACCAGACTTCTATTGGATGATGTGATTATGTCTTTAATTCATCTTTATGGGTTTGTATCCCTGGGATTTATATCTCTTTTAATTCTGTCATTTATGCAGTCAAAAAATCTTTTAAATATGAAGTTGAACCATCATAAGTCAATATCAGAAATATCAGCAGCAACTGCATCTGAGACGAATGCTTGCGTTTTCTGTCACTGCTTCTGCCCACCGGATATGCCTTTCCGGATTATCTCTGCGACTGAATGAACCCCTTACCGTAACGCATCTTCCCGCGTTATCCCATTCGCCTCCGCCCTGGAGCAAGGTCATGAAAAAGAATCACCGCGTATGGCTTGCCGTGCCTCATGAAGAGAAGGATGAAGCCATCAATGCCCACCCACGTTTCAGCAATGGTCAGAAAGCCCTTGAATGGGACAATGAACACCGGCTCTGGTATGCCCAACCAGGTGCCGAGCTGAGCAGGTTCGAACGATGGATGCCCCGGCCACACGAACTGTCGATGAATGCAGATGATCCGGTAACAGAGTTTGCACAAAAACTCGAAGAAGCAGGGCTGATTGTTAAAGGGGTGCCCGTGATGGATGGCAGCCTTCAGCGTGTACCGACAAAACAGGACAAAAAGGGTTCCAAAAGCGGAGCTTACAAAGCATACCTGGATGGGCGCCCTGCCGGATGGTACCGCGATTATCGCAGCGCCGACGCAAAACCAACGCAGTGGGTGTTTTCAGGTGGTGGCGAGATGGACCCGCTTGCGCGCCTTCATCTCCGGGCTCACGCCCAGCAAACCCGTGAAGACAATGCGCGTGCTCTTGAGCAGCAGTATAAACGTCAGGCGGAATATGCCGCCCGATACGTTGACCGGTACCCACAGGCTACATCAAACGCCTACCTGACCCGCAAGGGAGTAGAGGCCGCTCCGGGTATAAGAATCAACGATAAGCAAGAGCTTGTTATCCCCTTCAGCAACGCGCATGGCGACATTCGCTCTTACCAGCGTATTCCTCTTACCGGTGGGAAAGACGCCCGGATTCTTAAAGACAGTGAAAAAACAGGTAACTGGTTTGCTCTGGGGACCCCGCAGAATGGCCAGCCGCTGCTGTTTGCTGAAGGATATGCAACAGCAGCCTCCATACATGAGGCATCAGGTCTGCCGGTACTGATGACTATTGATGCAGGAAACATGATTGCCGTTGGTCAGAACGCCCGTGCCGTCTGGCCTGACAGTCAGTTTATCTTCTGCGCAGACAACGACCATCAGTTAAAAAACCCGTTGACTGGTGAGCCTGAGAATAAAGGCATCCTAAGTGCCACCAGGGCCGCCGAACTGACGAACGGTGAAGTAATAGCCCCAGCATTTACACCGGCAGAGCTTGAACAAAACCTTACTGACTTCAACGATTTGATCCTCAGTAGAGGAAAAGACCTCGCCAGGCATCTCATCAATGTTCAGCTTCACGCTATGGGGATAGAAACCCCATTCAACACAAACTCACAAACCCGTAACGCCTTTGTAGAAGGCGGTCTTGTCTTCACCCCTGTTCAGGAAACTGCTATGGATAATCATGAATCTCCGGATATCGCACATATATCCGATAATGACATCGTCCGTGAACATACCGTTAGTAAGTTGGCCGAGGCCACTGCAGCAGAAAAACCAGCGACGGAGGCACCAGCGCAGCCTCCAGAAAACCAGACATCACAGAAAGTCGGGCGTGAAACGATAACATTGTTTCATGGTTCACCTGCCACCTTCAGTGCCATTGATTCTGAAAAAATAGGATTAGGTCAAAATCTGGTGGGGAAAGGTTTTTATACTGACACGTCTATTTTAGGCGTGCAGTATGTGATGGAGGAAATAAATCATAAGGACTTTCACATATATGAATTAGAGATCCCTTCTAAATCTGTTGTTTTAGATCGTTGGGATAATTCCACATTAACAGATGAACTACGGGAACGAATCAGAGAAGCTGGAAAATCGGGGCATCAGCAACTCAATGAAAGCGAAAATGTTTCTCGCTCAGAGATCGGAAATAAACTCGCTGACAGCAAGGCGATAGATGACACCTTTCTTAACTTCGCCAGCAGCCCTCAGGGGATGAGCATTCTGAAAGAGGCAGGCGTTGATGCATTAAAAGACAATAGTTATGTCGCTATTATCAATACGGATTTAATTGATAATATTCGTTTGCGCTCTGCAGGTGGAAATATAAAAGCAGAAATGACGCAATATATAGACAAGGCATTAAGTAACGTTGCTCAGGATGCTTCGAGATTGTCAGAGATATTGCAAAAGGAACAGAATATTTCAATACATTATGAAGCCATCCGTTCTGAACTAATAAATCTGACAGTGGCTCAAAACCGGCCCGATGAAGCTGAAAGGTTGACGGCTCTACTTACACATACATTCGTTGAAACTATTGATAGTCCCCCTGATAGAAAAACAAATATTACCCCCTTAAACCGACTATATGCGGAGGCAATAAGAAGCCTTGACCTGAATCATGATAATAGCGCTGCGCCACTGGGCCGCATTATTGATAGTGCTGTCGTAAACATAAACCCTGACCAGAAATTCGTTGCAGAACCCAATAAACCAGAGCCGGCAACTCCTGCCAACGAACAGAATCCCGCGCCGACTGAGCCGGAACAACCTCAACCTGCAGATGTACACGATGAGCCATCCCCCATGCCCCCAATAGAAGCTGACGTTTTAATTCCTGATACGCAGAACAACCCTGATGGGACGCTCGGGACATCTCCCGATGATTCCAGTCAGAGTAGCCAGAGCGTCGTCGAAGCAGGGTCGCATACACCGTTACCTGACCTGGATGATTATGCAGACATACGCGCGCAAATGGACGACCCACAGTTTGGTGAATGGATGCACAGTCAGTCTGATGACTTACCCCCTATGCCTGCTCAGGAACAACTTACAGCCCATGAACGGCAGGAAACGGATAAACAGGCTGTAAAACCTGAGGCGGCGTTACATGATAAAAACGCGGAGCCCCCGGCACCGATCTCGTCTGAATTGCCAATCCCTCCACAGTCCCCTGGAGTACCATCAACCGGGAAAAAACAGGAACAAACTCAGACAGCCGATGCAGAGGCAGACATTCCAGAGCCGAAACCGAACTGGGCGAAAACGGCAGAGAATGAGGTGAATGAAGCGGATGGACTTGTCTATGGGCCTCGTAGACCGGAACCGCTGCAACGTGAAGATCTGGATAAAATCATCAAAGCCCTGTCAACGGAAGAGCAGCGCGACAACACGGTGCTCTACCGCCTCGACGGGGAAGATGCCTTTCGCGATCTCGGCAACCGCCTCGAAATGTGTAACGGTGCAAGTCAGGACAAACGAAGGGTACTCGCCGCGCTGGCGGTTGCATCACGTTTTTACGGCGGCGTGGTGGAGCTAACCGGCAGTACGGAGTTTAAAGAGCAGGCTATGCGTCTTATTATCGAAAATGACCTCGATATCCGCATGAAGTTGCCTGCGCAGCGCGCGCAACTTGAGGCACTTCGGCAACAGATGGGGACGACCAGTGATTCAATCACAACGCATATACCTACGCCGGATCTGAATCGGCAGACACCATCACCTGATGCCGCACCGCCACTGTCATCGGCAACAGCCGCACCTGAAGCTGTTTCCTCTAACGCGCCTGGCACACCAACACCCCCTGCATCACCAAACCCGGTATCACAGGCACAAGAACCCGGCACGCCTCAGCCTGCGTTTTCAACCTCTACTGAGGCTGTCGCGTCAAAGGCTGCCGACAGTATCCGGGTCCCGGAAATGCCCGCTGAGCCAGCGCCCTCCACACTGAAACCAGGGCAGAGCATCACGGCGGTATTGAAAAACTTTGGCGAGGCGACCTACGAAAATAAAGAGCAAAAGGGTGGGAGCTTCTTTATCGAGCTACAGAACCGTGGAGGGAGTCATACCTACTGGGGGCAGGATTTAAGAGAACTTATAGAAAACCACAAAACCGGTGATGTGGTTACACTGACGCTTAACTCCCGTGACAGCTGGCATGTACCAGGAGAGGAAAATGGACGCGTAAAAAATAACTGGTCATTGACGTCCGCTTCGACTGGCCTTGCCGTGGCGCACGATCGGCCAGAGCAGGGGCAACCCCTGCAAGTTTTTCCGGTCGATACGTTTGGCCGTCTCACTCAGCAAATCCGTCAGGCCTGGCCCGAGTACACCACAGACCTGAAGCTGCCACCTCGCCTGGAAGAACGTCAGTTTTATCTGGGTGAAGACAGACACCCGGTGAAGTCACCGGTAGCTGCAGCAAGCATTTTGCCACCATCCACAGACGCCCCGGACAGGTTGATACCCGTTATGGCCTCTATGGACACACAGTCAAACCAGTTAGACCTGCTGCTTGTACAGTCAGCGGGGGAACATCTGCAGGGTATGGTGCGACTGGATGGCACACTGTATCCGGCACTGGCCACACCAACCACCGACAATAGTCAGTTGGTTATCAATGCAATCACCGACGACGGTCCCCGCTTTGCGGGTTACGGACAGGCGGTGAATTTCGAACCCGACGGCACTACCCGTGCCGCTCCTCAGTTGATGACGTTCCACCTGAAAGGTCGGGAAGAGGACACACCGCTTCCCGCCCGACTCTACACACCGGAAAAACAGGCAGACACCCTGTTCCAGCGTCTTGGTTTTGAACAGACCTGGAAACAATGGGATGACGCACGAAAGCCGGAGGGCAGACAGGAAAAAACGCTTCATCAGGAACACTCCCACAGCCCCGGCCGCTAAGCCGATAAGGAGAGAGAATGCGATATCAAATGCTTAAAGCCGGACTCTTGTCCGGCTTCATGCTTTTATCTACCGCCGCTACGGCGGCGACCTGCCGAGCAGGAAGTGCCGCTGAAGCGGGTAGTCAGGCTGGTTATGAGCGGGCCAGGGCGGCCGCAACAGCCTGGGAACAGCGCGAAAGCAATGTCTCATCCTCCCTGCAGTCCTGTCTGTCCCGTATCAAGAGCGTCAAAGTGAGCCTGCCGCAATTCCCCGGGCTCGATGAAATCATTTCTCAACTGGAAAATAAGGTCTGCGAAGCTGCCCTTGATAAGGTCAACGAACAGATTCCAGACAATATCGATCCCTGGAAAAACTTCAACTCCCGAAACCTATGACAAAACTGACTCAACCGGCCCCCCCTGCAAAGGGGCGGGCCTCCTCCGCTACGGAGGATCCGCTGAACGACGCCGTAAAAATGATGATCACGGCAGAAAAGCGCCAAAAAATGGCACCAGAGCTGATGAAGAGTAATCTCCGACTGGGGACTGGCCTACTTATCAGCATAATACTCAACGCCGGTTTAACCTGGGCTCTGATACAACAGCCACGGGATTACTTTGCCACCGACAGCGGACGCCTGGTTCGCCTGGCTCCCACATCCGAACCGGCATGGAGCCAGGACGATGCAATCGCCTTTGGCAGCAAGGCTCTGATGCGAGCCTTTAACCTGGACTTCGTTCACTATCGTGAGCAGGTATCTTCCACGGCCTCGCTGTTCTCTGAAGAAGGGCACGCCAGTTACATCCAGGCGCTTACTAACTCCAATATCTATGATGCCCTGAAGCGTGAACGTATGAACCTTACCGGCTCCGTTGGGGCTGGTGTCGTCATCCGGCGTGGACGCCTGTCTGACGGAACCTGGTTCTGGACTATGCAATATCCGGTACGTCTGCGTCTGGTTGGTCAGACAACCAGCAAGCCCGAACAGCCGTTTGTTTTCGAAATCACCATCCAGCGCGTAGATCCACGACAGAAACCTGTCGGGATGGAAATCCGCCAGATGATCTCACGCAACGCCCCCCGCAACCTCTGAGGCTCCCGCCATGAAACTTCGTTATCTCATGACCACCCTACTGCTGTGTGGTCCGGCTCTCGCAGCCGCTGCTGACAATACTGGCTGGCAGAACGCCAGGACACCTGGCGCAACAAGTGCAGCTCCAGCCCAGCAAGGTGCTGAACCACATACAACGGACGTACCCGCAACCCGGATTAGTGGGGAGTTACCGGCACCAGGACAAAGCTCACCGCTGGTAGACGAAGCGGCAAGCATGGACTCGCCTCTGTCAGCGGATGAGATACGCGAACTGCGTCTGCGACTGACAGACAACGAGCGGTCGGTAAATGCCCCAATGATAAGCGTGGTTCCGCGCATCAGTTCGTTAACCCTTAATCTTTCACCAGGAGCCAGTATCCCGTTGGTACGTACGGCCATGAACAACCAGAGCGTCGTTACCCTGACAGACATCAGTGGTGCGCCGTGGCCACAGTCGGATCCGCCGATTAATGCCAGTCCGAAGAGTTTTGACGTGAAATTCAATGCTGGCACCAACATGCTGGCGATAACCCCGCTGCGTCCGTGGGCGGCAGGGAACATTTCCGTGTATCTGAAGGGACTCGATGTTCCGATCATGATTAACGTGACAAGTGGTGAGACTGACACCCGCACAGCCAGCCAGGAGATCGACAGCCGGCTGGATTTACGTGTCCCACGCCTGGGGCCTGGCACCGCACTCCCCGGCGTGACCGTCGATAAAATCGCACTCCACAGTGCCACTTTGCAGGCCTTTCTGGATGGCACGCCACCGAAAGATGCCCGTCGCCTGAAATTCCAGGGCAACGTTCCAGACACCATCATCTGGCAAAGCGGTGATGATCTGATGGTTCGTTCCCGGGCAATGCTTCGCGATGAGTTTGAACAGACACTTTCTTCAGCGGACGGCACACATCTCTGGAAACTCCCCCTCACCCCGTTACTGACCTTCTCAGTGAACGGGAAATCCGTTAACGTCACGCCGGAGCTTCAGTAATGAGCGCAGAACAGGATGCCGGAAATAACGGCAAAAAACTTATTTCAATAATCGGATTTGGAGCCCTAGCTTTACTGACTGCCGGTTACTGGTTAGTGTCATGGCTGACACATGACCCTTCAGGAAAGGATTCTGCCGTTAACCTTAACGGCACGGCCTCAAGTGCCGTAACCACCACAACGGAAAGCCCGCGATACCGTGAGCTGCTGAAAGCCTCAAACGACTTAGGTGCGCAAGAAGCCGCACGGACTGATTCATCTTTTATCGCCAGCCTCCCGGTAGGCCTTGAAGTCACGGAACCCCCGCCTGATAAGCCGCCGGTAACAAAGCCAGCATCACAAGATCCACCATCGCCACAGTCGGTAAAATCGTCACGACGCACGGAAAACACGGCCGGAGAAGAGCAGGCGAACGAGAAACGCCAGGCTCAACTCCAGAAACTGCTTACGCGAATCAGTGCCGCGCAGGCGGGCGGTGATGCACCGGTTCTTGCCACTGCACTGGCAAGCGTTACGCGGACTTCACCAGCGTCTGGTGCTGGCCGCCAGGCAGAATCCACAGCTAAAACAGAAAGCGCACAGGTCTTCATCCCTGCACTCACTCGTGCGTCCGGTTATATGGAGACTGCCGTGGATTCGGATAACCCCAACTCAGAGGTGGTTGCGGTCATACCTGCCGGGCCGCTGGCTGGTGCCAGACTTCATAGCCCTTCAGTAAAACTTGCCGGAAATGGACTCGATATCAAATTCACCAGTATGAACTGGAACGGTATGGAACTGAACGTAAAAGCAAGCGCACAGAGCGAGAAAAACCTGATGTCTTCGGTGGCCTCCGATGTCAACCATCGATGGGGGACACACATCGTTCTGCCAGCTGTATTAGGTGGTCTTGGCGACCTGGGGGGACTGTACAAAGATGCTAACACGCAGGTCATGCAGTCCAGCGTCGGAACCGTCACCGGACGCGTGGGGAAACCTGACGGCAGCACAGTAGCTGGCGTAATGGTCGGTGGCACAGCCCAGACAGGTGCGGAAGTCATCAAACAGGAGATGGCCCGCGAGCCGTTCCGCCAGGTCACAGTGAAGCAGAAAGAGGTTATCTCCATTCTCTTCGTTGAATCAGTAACTTCAGACGACGTTATCAGTAATAAGAAAGTCGCACTCCCCGCTACCAGTACATCAGTACTAACACCCGTTGCAGCAGAGCAGCAAACAGAATCCCGCCTGCAGGAAGCCATCGTGCGCCGCCAGGCTGAAATCCGTCGTCAATATGGCGATACCGTACCCGTGAGGAACAATGATGAATCAGCAAATTGACATATCTGAAGAAGACACGCTGGAAAACGAGGATGATTTTGGTGCGCCAGATCCCCGTCAGAAACTGCCTTTCTGGAAGCGGGAGCTGCTGTTTGGCTATTCTCTGCCGTGGCTTCTCGGGATAACGCTTCTGGCAGTGGTCAGTCTCTGGTATCTGTTCGGTCCGTCACTGTCATTTACAAGTAACACACCGTCTGAAAGCAGCTTCAGTGAGGTTGAAAGTACGCTCGACGGTGCACCGCACAGTTCGGTTGAGACTATTCAGCCCACGAGGCCCCCGATCCCCGTAGCGCAGCCAGCGACACAAACTGCACCTCCGATGCTCCAGGGCGATACGACGAGCATGATGACGGATATTCGTGACGAGCTGAACGACCGCGATCGAAAGATAAATGACTCTCTGACGTCACTGAAAGACAGCGTCACCCGTCTGTCTGATGCTATCAAGAGGGATGAGGCATACGCGGTAGAAACGCGTGCCCAGCTTACTGACCTGATACAAAAGCTGGCAGTGCTGGAAGCCCGGGCAAGCGCCTCTGATACCTCAAAACCCGCTTCCAGGCTCCAAAAACGGCAGGTAGCCAGTGCTATTTCAGGCATGAAAATCATGTCACTGGAGTCGGGAATGGCCTGGATCAAATGGCAGGGCAGTACCTGGTCCGTCCGGGAGGGGGATACGCTGGGTAAAGTCACTATTCGTCAGATTGATCCCGCCACACGCTCAGTGGTGACAACAGGAGGAACCCTGCGCTAATGGCACTGGATGCCATTACGCTAATAGAGAACCTGGCTTCGGGCATCTTCACCGCTGGACTGGATTTACTGTTCAGTTGGTCTGAGATGATTGGTTTTTTTGGCCTCATCGCCCTACTGGTCCGGCAACGTTCCAGTCGTGGTCCCTTATCTCCGGGCAGGTTCGCTATTGGCCTTTTTTCCTGCGCCGCACTGGTATCCCTTCCCTCCATAATTAATGCCAGTGGTGCGCAGCTTGGTTTTGGCGCCACATCTTTTGATGCGATCGCTTATGTGCAGCCCGCCACCTACGGCGTTGCTGCAGGGGCCGCTAACGCCGTGCTTTCCCTGGTTCGGCTCGCAGGAGTGGGATTTGTCTATGCGGCACTCGATATGTTTCGACGTTCAGAACTTGAGGGGCATACCGCGCTCAGTTCAAGCGAAAGTATTCGTGCCGCGACCGTAAAGCTGATGGCCGGAACCGCGATGGTCTTTTCACCTCAGCTCATCGATGCCGCACTCTCCACCTTCGGACTCGCTTTTTAACACCATTCGTTTTTTATAACCCAAGGAGACACCATGTCACTTTTCCGTGCTATTTCCGCGCGTATTTATGCCGTTGTTATTTTCTGTCAGCTGACCATGATGCAGTGCCGTGAGCGAATGATTCAGGGGCTATGTGCCCTGGTTACGTTCCTGTTACCCGGCATGGCCTTCGCTGAAGGCGATATTGCCGACATGATGCGCAGCGCCGCTGACGGTGCTAAAAGCGGTAAAACTTCCGGGCTGGAAATTGCCCAGGCGATCGGCGTTTTCATCTTCATCGGTTCCCTACTGGCCTTCAAAAAAATTGGTACCAACCCGCAGGTAACACTCGGCCGCTGCTGTGCAGGTCTGGCTATTGGCGGTCTGCTGGCCGTTGTCCCTGAAATCATGAGTCGTACCCAGAAACAGCTCGGTACCAGCTCCGTCACCATCAGCTAATCACAGGAAAGGGTCGGTAAACACCGACCCTTTCAGGAGAAAACGATGAGTAATAAGAAAAAGACACCTGACCTTCGGTGGCTACATCCGCTTCCAGTGCCTGATGTTGTCCATACCACAGCCCCCCAACTTCCTGCCCCCGTGAGCGTTTCAGGGGGACGCTGTTATTGCTGCGGTGCTGATATGAAACATCTGTTTATGTTACCGGAATCCCTGCCCTTAACCCGGCTGGCGGAAGACGCGCAGGATGCAGAGGCCCGGCTACTCAGAGCGAAAGATACGCTGGCTCAGCTGGCGTCCCGCCCCACGCCGCAGGTACCGGCTGAATACGAAAAACATACTCGGGCACTGAAAGCCGCACAAACCGGGATGCAGCACGCATCACTTGCCGCCCGCCGCCTTGCCCTGCGCCACATTCCGACCGCGCTTCTGACCGATACCGGTTTACTGTCTGATACTGAATATGCTGAGTTCGAACGGCTCACGCTGCCGTTTAATCTCTGTTTTATCTGCCACGCCTGGCATGCCCTCAACGGATTTGCTGCTGCTCAGGGTGTAATGGTCTGGTTACCGGACCTGCATCCACGTAATGTCGTCGCCCTGAACCGAAAAGCTCTGCAGGCCGTTTTCAGCAACATTCCTTACAAAATTCGGGAGGGTCGCCGGGTGCTGTCGGAATTGATCCGGCATCGATTGCCTCTGGAAGAACGTTTCGGAGGGTGGCGGCCTGCTGATTATGCAGATGCGCTTAAACGCTTCCCGCCAGTCATTCGCGATGAAATGCGACAGAAAATGAACGGCGTGGCGTTGATCCTTACACCGGATTCAGTCACGGACAGTGACGTGCTGTCAGAAATCCCGCAGAAAAAAATAGTATCGGCGCAGCCCCCAGGCACCACTGTCACACAAAACTGAAGCGCACCTCGTCACACAGATGCGCCATCGCGCCCATCAATACACGCCATCCTGGTGGAGTCTTCACTGCTATGAATATCAACCGCCTTGTCTTCGCCATTGAAGACGTTATGAACACCTTTTCCCGTTTCACCATCTCTGCTGACTTTGTCGACTATTGCGACATTCGTACAGTGATCGGACTGGACAAACACGACCTGGAGCTCAGACCCTGGCTGGAAGCACCTTATATTGGTGTCACCCATCATGGCTATTACCTTTCTGTATTCGAAATTTCCGGGGCATTGCGTGAACTGTCAGAAACAGCTTCAGCCGACCATCCGGATGCGTTTGAAGGAATGATCGCTCACCTCACTTCCACACTCAGTACGACCTGGAAAAATACCGGCCATAAGTTGGCCTTCATTTTTGAACGTGATCCGGAAAAGGGGCGTGACGAAGTCAGCGCCATGATCGCCCCACAAAAGCGTTCCATTCAGCACATCGGCATCCAGTTGGATGACCTGCTCAATGAAAAGGTAAACGTAATCTCACCGTGGCTTGTCCGTGAGCGATGCTGGCTTGCCGTCTGGAGCTCACCGACACTGGTGAGCCATCAGGAAAGAACAGATTTCAACGCCACCGTTCGGGCTATCCAGGATAAAGCGCCGGTCGCGCGTTTTGGCCAGGAACCCTGGCGCTGGCAAATGTCTGGTCTGAAGATCAGGCATGACAGCTTTATCTCTACTCTTGAAAAAGCACTCGTACGCGGCGGAGACGGCCTGCTTGTCCGCCTGCTCGACGTGCCTGAGTTCTGTAACGAAATCAGACGTGAAACAGCACGTAACAGCACATCGGCAGCATGGCGCCCTGCACTACCGGGGAAGGCCGCCCCCTCAGGTACGCTTCATGATGATGACGCCACGGCTCTGCTTGCTCCCTTCCTGAATCTTCAGGTCTTTGGTTGTACACCAAAAACTGAAGGTAATCTGGTGTATGCAGAGGGGCTGTGGCACGGCATGGTAGCCATAACTCTGCCTCCTCAGCACCCCAGCCCCTTCAATGAACTGGTTAAACTGGTTCCACGTGCCGTTCCCTGGCGTATTCGGATCGACATCATGCCGGGTGGGATGAAGGCGCTGGGCTGGAAAAAGAATATTTCATCATTTGGACAATTTATTCCCTCCATTCGTCCGCTTTACGACGCTTTTACGCAGTTGGCTGAAACGGATGAACGAGACCCAGTTTGCGTGATGACCATTGTAGCTTCCACCTGGGGGCGTACCCGTGAAGTATGCACCCGTAATCAGATGCTGCTTGAATCAGCTATGCAGGGGTGGGGGGTTTGTAACACAACCACAACCTTCGGTGATCCACGCCGGGGATGGGTCAACAGCATGTTGGCAGCGTCAGCAGGCTCAGGCCCCGTCCCGCTTTATCCGCCACTCTCCCATGCGCTTTCTATGCTGCCTTTCAACCGACCAGGTTCCGTCTGGCGCGGGGAAGGTAATTTGATGCTGCACACTGAAGACGGCTGCGCCTGGGAAGTTGGGCTGGGTTCTTCACGACAGAACAAGCACACCGAACTTGCCCCGGGTGACTCAGGCCTTGGTAAGTCGGTACTGATTAATACCCTGACGGAAATACAGGTATCTTCCGCCCAGGTTTCACTTCCCTATGTGGCGCATATCGATAAAGGATTCAGCGCTATGGGGTTCATCCAACTGATTCGTGACAGTTTGCCGGAGGAGCGAAAGGACGAAGCCGTTGGTATTATTCTTAGCAACGACCCGTCTAAGTCGCGCAATGTTTTCGACATCCTGTACGGTGCCCATAAGCCAGTAACGCCGGAGAAGCAATTTATCGCGTCCATGCTGATGGCCTTCTGTATTGAACCAGATAAAGGAACACCTCCGAACCCGACCGATACCCGGCAGATAGTGAACCGCCTGATTGATCTGGCGTACGACATGCGCAGCGGTATTGAGCCAAACATGTTCCGGTCAAACGTAGAGCCAGAAGTGGACGAGGCGCTGGAGTCATGCGGGTTGAGAGATGAGCACGATCAGGAATGGTGGACTGCGACTCCATGGTATGAAGTACGTGATCTCCTCCATGAGCGTGGGCAGTTGTCCGCGGCTCAACGGGCGCACTATCAGGCTGTACCAGAACTCGCTGATATGCCAGCGTTGCTACGCAGTGAGGCAATTCAGGAGAGTTTTGGCAGAGTACAGCGTGACGGTTCACAGGAGCCACTACTGGAGTACATTGAGCGTTGTATGATTCAGGCACGACAGGACTATCCGATGATGGCCAGTCGGACTCGCTTCGCGCTGAACCCGAACACACGCATTATTGCCGTAGACTTAAACAACGTCGCTGGCGATAAGACCCCGGCAGGCAGACTGAAAACCGGCATCATGTTCCTCTTTGCTGGCCACATAACAGCTGGTGATTTTACGCTTCCTCAGTATCAGGAAGAGATATTGAAAACGGTGCCGGAAGCCTATCTCCCGGGCATTATACGGCGCATCAACCAGCTCGACAGCGAAATGAAAACAAAAATCTACGACGAGCTGCACAACGTCAAGGGCATTGATTTCATCTTCGAGGCGCTGGACACGCAGGACAGGGAACAGCGTAAGTTTGGCATCCGCACAGTGTTAAGTACCCAGTTCCTTACCGATTACCCGAAAAGCCTGCTCGACTCTGCCAACACCCTCTGGCTGCTGCGCTTCCGCCAGGAAGACATTCCTCTTTTACGAGACAGTTTTAAGATCCCCGAACACAATCTCCATGCTTTCCTGCGTATGCCAGCCGGTCCTGCTGCAGACGGTAGTGGAGTACCGATGCTGTGTATGATGCGCACGACCCAGGGCACGCTGGCGCGGATTGTCCGGTTTACGCTCGGACCGCTGGAGCTGTGGTCGCTTAACTCAGACAAAAAAGACGGTGCGCTACGCAAAAATCTCTCCGCGACGATCGGCACTGCCCGTGCCCGTCAGTTGCTGGCAGATAAGTTCCCACGAGGGTCTGCAAAAAAACTCATTGAGTACAGAGAGCGTAACAGTGGCGTCCGTGGCGATAAGGGTGTCATCGAATTGATGGCGGACGAAATGATTAACGAACTGGGGTATGACCTGTGATGTGTTCCATCCACCTGACGCCACGCTGCCGTCGCCCGGCAAAGGGACAGGTCAGACTTTCACGCCTGATGATCGATGTTGACGGCGTGGAGTTTGTTCTACCATCTCGTCACTTTCGTACAGACAGTGCAGTGAACTCTCGGGCTGTATACGCTACTGATCGTCGGGCTCCACAAGAAGCCTGTGGCGTTCTTCTTACGATCAAAGATCGTCCTCGCCAATTGGTAACTACGGCCATATGGCAGGTACAAGAGCCAGGCGAACAGGTGCGAGAATCGCGTCATGTGGTCCAGTGGCTGTTACCTGAGGATATAAGGACGGTGTTAAGTGATGATACCTGGTTATGGCCGGAGGGGGCAGAGACCCCACAACTCAGCCCAGGAGACTGGCCTGTACTGGATATTACCCCTTCAACTCACTCACGGATCGCTCGTCGTGGGTTGACTATCATAGACACCCGCAGCCGGGAAGGACGTATCAGCAGACGCTTTCAGACCTTCCCTCTGGTAGCCCTCGCCCCCGACCCACAGTCAACTCGCCTTCCCAACGTATTTACCCCGCTCAACTAAATGGAGAATTTCATGATACAACGCCATCTCCCCGCGCTGGCACTTGCCATCGCGTCCAGCCTTCCCACTGTTGCCAGTGCTTTCACAGTCAACGTGAACTCCAGTGTTCCGATAACTACTCAGGTTCTGCCTGAGATGGCCACCATCCAGGCAACGTTGGTCGAAATACTACAGATGCAGCAGGCCACCGGTACAGCAATCACACAGAATGCTGACAAGCTCGGCGCGCTGATTAATCAGGATGGACAGGCCACCCGTCAGCAAATGATTTTCAATAATGAAACCCAACGGCTGGAAGAAGCTAGACAGAGTTTTTCGGTACCGGATTCGGTCTGCAGTGATTCAGCCTCCGGCGTTGCTGCACAAAGTAAAAGTGCGTCAGGTAGTACCGCATCAAAACTCTCTTCCGGCAAAGGCGTTTCCAGCTCAGCGGTGCGTAAGAGGATTTCCACTGCATCAGAAGAGCAGGCCCGCGACGCTTATGACGGTGCGAACGTGCATGCAGCGTACTGCACAGCAGCAGAATATGAGCGTTTTGGTGGGACGGGGATCTGCCCAGCAGTCAGTAAAATGCCCGGTGGTGACAGCCAAGTACGCTCGATCTATGGTGGAGCAGGACCGGAAGGGACGGCACCAGCACTGTCCTGGACACAGGAACAGACCGACGCCGCAATGGCCTACATGAAAAACACATCTCGCCCTTCGGCCGGTCGCACGCCCGGTAAAGGTGAAGTCAACACCGTAACCGGACGGACGTATGTAGGATTGCTCAACGAGTACAACGGTATCACCGATGCCGCCTCTGAACCTCAGCTCTCGCTGATTGCCGACAGTAAGCCCAGTGAAACCACCCGTGATGCTCTGAAAGAAGCACTGCAGTCCCCTTCCGCAGCGCAGTATTTTGATGATGTGGCTTCACCCGAGGCGAAAGCGAAGGGCTACATGAGCCAGCGAGAATTTGAATCCTTTGAGGCCGGACGTCGATATGCAAATACAGCCTATCTCTCTGACCTGCAGCAAATGAACGGAGATAACCTTATGCGCGAACTCATCCGAACCACGGCGCAGATGAACTGGCAACTTAATGACATTAAAGAGTTGATGCGCAAAGGGAACGTTATCGACGGCCAGTTGCTCGCTGCCTTTGCCCGTCAGTCCTATGCCCCACGACTAAAACAACTCGAATCAGCCATGAACCAGGGAGCGGCCAAATGACATCTGAAAAAATAGTCTCACGAAAAAAAAGCCTCACCGGGCGTATCACCATCGGATTGCTTAGCATCTTTCTACCAGTGCAGGAAACGAAGTGGTTTCTGCGGTCAGCGAGACACATGACGTCACGTAATCTGGAGCGAATGCGTGATGCCTTTCCTGAGCTCAATACCGACGACAAACCGCCTGCAGCGCCTGACTGGGAAAAAGCCATTGAAGAATCCGGCTTTACTCCCGAACAACTGGATAAGGGGTATGTTAGCCAGCGCCGGCGCTGGCGATTTCTGTTCTGGCTTATGGTTATACCCGTTCCGCTTGCGCCACTGACAACATTCATTATCGGTGGGAGTATCACAGCGCACCAGATCAGCACCTGTGTGGTGCTGTTTTCCGGCGCTGGCGTGGCGTGGTCAAAAGCGCTAATCGTAACCTATCGACTGTGGCAGTTACGCAACCGGCGTGTAAGTCTTGCCGAAGGAGGCACCTTTCAGCACTTCATGACGGAAACACATGCCGTACGAGATGCCATTCTCAGAAAATAACGACCCTCCTCTGCTCCATATCGCCATCCCGGCATTCATGTTTTATCCGGAGTTACCGTGAAAAATCTCATTCGTGCGCTTTGCGCAGGGCTGCTTATACCTGTTACGCCGGCACGCGCCGGTGTAACTTACGATGACATAGTCTCTGCTGCGACTAATGCACAGGACCTCTCCCGGCAGGCACTGGTCACTATCTTCGGCGACGTGGTACTGGACCCTCTCGCCGCCGGTAATACCACGATGATCGGGAATCTGTTTGCGCTGTTTAACGGAATTATTGCCGTCCTTGCCGTCGTCTGGTTTGTGATTATTGGCCTGAAGCACATCAACAAAACGGGGCATCAGGGAAAGGTATTCAGTGGTGATCGCGATATCACCAGTACACTGAGCACCGTCTCAGGATTTTTGATGATTATCCCGACAGCCAATGGCTGGAGCATGTCTCAGCTCATCATCCTCTGGGGCGCATCGATTATGGGCGTGGGCTCTGCCAACCTGATGGTGTCCAAAGCTGCAAATGATATTGCCAGCGGCTACTCCCTGACGGTACAGCCCACTCAGGCCTCGACCCGCACATCTGCACGCGGTATTTTTGAGATGCAGCTGTGCAAATACGCCATCAACACGGCACTGGACGATTACAGCAGCACTGCCAATTCCACCACAGCAAAAATGACGGAGATATTCGGTTCGTCTGGAGGAAATTATACCTACCGGGTCACTAACGGCAGTGGAGTGTGTGGCACAGCGACAATCCCGGAACAACAGAAATCGGGCTCCTCGTCTGGCTCCGGGAGCTTCTTTAACCCCTTCAGTAATAGCGACACACGAGAAGTCGTGGACGCACAAAACAAAGCAATGGAAGCCATGATCCAGGATATGGACAGTGCGGCCAGCGAGTTTGTGACAGGGTTTATGAATAAGCGAACGACCGGCAGCGGCACACTCCCGGATATCGAAACCCGCATTCAGCGGGCTGCCAGCAACTATGAACAAACGGTCCAGCGCGCGCTGCCGGCACAGAATGAGCAGAATGGCATTCAGGATGCAGTCAGGAATTACCTCGACACATACGGCTGGGCGGCTCTCGGTGCCTGGTACCAGACTTTCGCCACGGCCAACCAGCGCCTGACTGAAGTTGCCAGTCGCGCACCAGCGACCAGTGGGATGTCCTCTTTAGGGGAAATTGGTAGCGGTGATCTTTTCAGCGCGTTAATGAGTACCTATCGAACTCAGTTGCAGAACTCCAGCTATGCTCCCCCTGCAGGTACAACAACATCGAAAAATGAGTTAAGCGCATCAGAGGGTAATGACCCCAATAGCATACTCATGAACTCCATTACCCCATTTTTCGTAAGCTTAACAAGCAATATTGCAACAAATTATAGTGGGACTGGTACTACAACAGGACAAGTAAACCCTTTAGTTAAGATGAAAAACGTTGGGGATTATACTCTTGTTGCAGCTGAGGGGACTTTGACAGCTTACACCATCCTACGTGCTGCGGTTGCAGGGGGGGAATCATCGCTTCTTGGAAAAGTTGTCGATATGACAGGGGTAATTAGTGCTGTAGATAAAGGGCTTGATGCCATTTCCCCAGCTGTTTACTTCTTGTTATTACTTATGTTTAGCGCTGGATTTACACTTTCAATTTACTTGCCATTTATTCCGTTTATCTACTGGATGACTGGTATTGGTAACTGGATAGTAAGTGTTTTGGTAGGTTGTGCAGCTGGACCTCTGTGGGGGGCCACACATCTGGGTACGTCTCAGGATAGAGGTAGTCGTGCAGCATATGGTTACATCTACTTTATCGATACCATGATTCGTCCCTCACTCATGGTTTTTGGATTTTTCTTTGCTTCCGTTGCTATTGTTGCGACCGGAACTATCCTTCATGCACTCTTTGGCGCCGCGCTGGTCAATGTTCAAGCCAACTCGTTGACAGGGTTATTCAGCATGGCCGGTTTTTTAATGATTTATGCTCGAATTTGCACGACACTTGTATCTAGTATATTTGCATTGCAGGCCTATTTACCTGACTACGTCATTTCCTTCCTTGGTGGTCGGGATGCTGCCAATACCCTTGGAAGTATGGCAGGTTCAGTGAAAGATATGTTTGTAGCCGGTGGGCGAAATATACGCCATACACCTGGAGTTAATACTAAGGGAATGAATGGTCCTGGTGAAAATAATAATGATGGAATAAAAAGCTAATGAGTGGACATCTATACAGTATCGCTATAATATAGATAACAAAACATAAGGAGGGTTGACTATGAAAGATAGATTCCCTAAGTGGTGGGTTTTATACTCTGTAGCAAAATCATTATTTTTGAAGTTTGGCATTATCTCATTCGTGCTGATCTTCTTGCTTTGCTCACTTTCTATATCAATGGATGAGTTTGTTCGTGCAGAGGCGTATCTATACGCATTAACGAGTTGCTTTCTGTTAGTCACTCCGTTTGCTATCAATTATGCTATAGCCAATAAACGTAAGAAAAAGATCCTTGCTGTTATTGAGAAAATCAAGGAAACAGGGCACTTTAACCCAGCAAGCAGTTCAGAAGTCTGGCTCTTCTGGCAGAGTACCTACCTGGGTTTCGACTTCCAGCAGGGAACGTTTTTGTTCATCCGAATCTATCCAGGTAACGTCATGGATGTCATTGGTTTCGATGCTTACAGCCTTACCAGTACACAGGTTGAAGATTCAAAGTTGCGCCTGTTCACAAAGTTCACATCGTTACCGATGATTCCTATTGATACCGGCGCTGCATCCAATATTGCTAACCATTTGCACGCAATGAACAATAAAGGGTACAGCTATAACTTTAACTTCAACGATGTCGTGAATAAAAAACGTGCCGAGATCGAAGCTCTGACAGGACTACCAGTTCCCGTTCTTGCCTGAAACACATCAACCACCCTCCAATAAATAGCCGGTTTAATTACCGGCTATTTTTATTTGCGTAGATCATTGCCCTGAAAATTCACCATAAAACAGACAATGATAATAAAACAACAATCAAGCTCCTTATTGATCACCACTCAAATAAAGGAGATCCATATCAGATCCACAATAATTTAATATTTGACCAATCAATATATTTTCACCTTCCGTTGTCACCAGTAAACACGCCTGCAGACTTTAGATAAGCCCAGGCGTTGTTGCCCTCTTTTATTCAGTTAGTCTTCATCGTTCTTATTTAGGGAGTTTATCCATGACATCCGCTCGCGCGGGAATGACTGACCCGCTTGAATTTCTCGGCGCCCTCGCCATCCTGGGTATTATGATTCTGCTTGTCGCATGGCTGTATCTGCCCGAGTTTGTGTACTGGTCATGTTTTATTTTGCATATCCTGTGGGGGATGGCGGACTTTGGCCCCTTCCACACCTGGGCCGCGCCGCGCTATAACCTGCTGGCCGTCACCGCCAACAATGCCGAATACGTCACGTACGATCAGTGGATCAATGTGATGAAGCAAACGACGGGGATCTTGATGATATTCCTCATTCCCCTGTCCACCGCATCCCTGTGGAGCTGGTTACACCATCCAGCCCGCAACTGGCAAACACGACGGGTACTCAACATAAGTACATTGCCGTTCGCCATGGAATCTATTTCTCCTGCAATTGCCCCCATCCTTAATGAGGGAGATGCCAGTCGCCTCTTACTGGATAAACGTCGTCCGGAAAGACGTCCGGCACAAACCCCGGAGGGTTTTGCAGAAGAACATCAACTCATCAGTAACATGCAGCTCGATGTTGCCCGCTGCCGCGCGGTTTTCATGGCGCAGCTGGGACGCCCTCTGAATGGATGGAAAAGCCTCGCGCCTCACGAAAAAACGCTGTTCGCAATCTTCGGCCTTCAGTTTTTCCTGGACGATCGCCCGGCCGCAACAGCGCTGATGGATGACCTGAACCGTTCCTGCCGTCTCAAAAGTCGCCGCGATAAGGGTAAATTTTCAGTACCAGTCTATGCGCTGGCCCGAACAGCCTTTAAGCGTGTCATCCAGAGTGAAGGAGCGAAACAGTGGCTGCATGAACATCATTACGTCAGAAGTGGCATGGTCTGGCTGTACGCACATGATTTACGACTGACACCACCTAACTGGTTATGGCTCAAGGGAGTGGACCGCCCCCTCTTCTATGCCCTGCACCGGGCAAACACCACCAAAGGATTTATTGAAGGAGCGGGTATCGTCGCCGTCGCCCGCACCGAGAGTGAGGCTATACGACTTGGCCTGCCCTGCCCGCAAGCCTGCGTCGATGAAGCCATTGAGGGGCTGCGCATCGATATGCTGTCCCTGGGTCTAATCTGGGATGAACCTCAGCCAGATCGAGACCGCAAGCGTCGCATCCGGACCAACTGGTCACTGACGGAAGATGTCATCACTCGCCCGGGAGGCGACGATGATCCCATCTTCTGAAAATCCGAACATATCTAACGCGAATTAACATACCGTCTACTGGAGTCTCCTTATGTCACAGAAAAGCACCTACACCACCTTTCGTTGTAACGATTTCATTTACGACACAATTGTGGTTTTACATCAAAGCGGAGACGGCGATCCTCAGGCCCTGCTCATATTCCGCGAACCACAGCGTATGGCCATTCATGATAAAAAACTCATTGCCTTTTATGAGCTTTCAAAAGAAGCCGTGACACTTCTTGATGACCCGATGCACGATGCGGTAGAAGTCTTCAACACCATTGCACTGCAACTCAAAACTCAGAGTAAGGCGGTGATAAAACGGCGAATTAAAGCCCTTGTCCTGTTTGTTGGCGGTGCGTTGATTGCGTCCTCGTTATGGTTCATGGGTACAAGCAACCATACCTCACTTAATTTCAGTGGCACAGAACTGACAATACCTGAAGGGCCTGTCCCTGTTCAGCCACGACAGTCTGCCGCTATTCAGGGACAACCTAAAATGACGGTTCTCCCGTCGACTGACAATACAGTCAGCCACGCTGTACAGGCTGAATCCGCCAACATGCAGAATATTATGAAGGAAAGCCATGAATCCTTGCCGGCCTCTCCTGCTGAAGCATTGCAGACGGCAGCAACACCGATAACTCCACCCACGCCAGTAACAACAGAAGCGACGGAACAGTCAGCCCGACAGAAGATGGTAGCCATACTGAAGCGCAGCGCCGATCGGGGTCTGTTCACAATCCCGCTCTCAACCGGGCATGAACGTACGCTGTATGCATTCCTCGATCCAACCTGTGCGGTTTGCAAAAGCATGGAACCAGAGATCGAACAGCTGGCACAACATTACAACGTGATCATTTTTCCTGTATCTGTAGTCAATGACGGTGGCGATGCCGTAGATAAAATCGTTCCGGTATTGTGCGAGAAAGACCTGACTGCCCGTGCTGTAGCATGGAGCGATCTTTTCCGCCCGGACGCTGGCATGCAGGTTCCTGGACAGGCGGCCTCTCAACAGGTGAGTTCAGACTGTTCCGTGTCGTCTCAAGCCGTAGTGGCCGTAAACGATACAGGCTTCCGCGCATTTGGTTTCTCAGGTACGCCGACAGTGCTGACTGACACAGGCATTCGCCTGGCAACAGGCATGCTGGCCGCACCAGATAAAATTGCTCACTTCATGAAAATTACCGATCCAATGACACAAGAACAGGTCGACCGTTTTGTGAGTTCCCTTAGCATCCAGGAGTAACCCATGAATAATACGCCCGTAAATCAGGCGCTAATGAAGCGCAACGCCTGGAATTCCCCTGTTCTTGAGCTTATGCGCGACCACCTGCTGTATGCCGGAATTATGGCTGGAAGTGTAGTGGCGGGTTTTATCTGGCCACTCGCCATACCGCTCTTTCTTTTGCTGGCCATAGTGGCCAGCATCAGCTTCGGTACCCACCGCTGGCGCATGCCGATGCGAATGCCAGTCCACCTCAATAAAGTAGATCCGTCTGAAGACAGGAAGGTACGACGCAGTTTTTTCAGAGCATTTCCCTCACTGTTTCAGTACGAAACAACGCAGGAAAGCAAAGGTAAGGGGATATTCTACATTGGCTATAAGCGAATGAATGATATCGGACGCGAGCTGTGGCTCACCCTTGATGATCTGACCCGCCATGTAATGTTCTTTGCCTCGACCGGTGGCGGGAAAACCGAAACCATCTATGCGTGGATGCTTAATTCATTTTGCTGGGGACGGGGATTCACCTTTGTTGACGGCAAGGCGCAGAACGACACGGCACGCACCTGCTACTATCTGGCTCGCCGCTTTGGGCGTGAGGACGATGTGGAGTACATCAACTTCATGAACAGCGGCATGTCCCGCAGTGAGATGATCCAGAACGGAGATAAAAGTCGGCCACAGTCTCACCAGTGGAACCCCTTCTGCTATAGCACTGAGGCCTTTGTTGCTGAGACGATGCAATCAATGCTGCCAACCAACGTACAGGGTGGAGAATGGCAGTCCAGAGCTATTGCAATGAACAAGGCGCTGGTCTTTGGCACAAAGTTTTACTGTGTCCGTGAAAACAAAACCATGTCATTGCAGCTGCTCCGCGAGTTTATGCCGCTGGAGAAACTGGCCGGGCTTTACTGCCGTGCCGTGGATGATCAGTGGCCAGAAGAAGCTGTCTCTCCACTCTATAATTATCTGGTAGATGTACCGGGTTTCGATATGGCCACCGTGCGCCAGCCTTCAGCCTGGACAGAAGAGCCGCGCAAGCAGCACAGCTACCTGACGGGCCAGTTTCTGGAAACCTTCAACACATTCACCGAAACGTTCGGCAATATCTTCGCTGAGGATGCCGGCGACATCGATATTCGTGACAGTATTCACAGCGACCGCATACTCCTGGTGTTGATCCCGGCCATGAACACGTCGCAGCACACAACCTCTGCACTGGGGAGAATGTTTGTTACCCAGCAGAGCATGATCCTGGCCCGGGACCTTGGACACAAGCTGGAGGGACTGGACTCCGAAGCGCTTGAAATCACCAAATACAAAGGCAAATTCCCCTACATGAATTATCTCGATGAGGTGGGAGCCTACTACACTGAGCGAATAGCCGTTCAGGCTACACAGGTACGCTCTCTTGAGTTCGCACTAGTAATGATGAGTCAGGACCAGGAGCGAATTGAAAACCAGACCTCAGCGGCCAACGTTGCAACCCTTATGCAGAACGCAGGCACCAAAATCGCCGGTAAAATCGTGAGTGATGATAAGACGGCAAAAACAATCAGTAATGCTGCAGGACAGGAAGCCCGGGCGAACATGGTCAGTCTGCAGCGACAGGAAGGTATCATTGGCACCTCCTGGATCGATGGCGACCACATCAATATCCAGATGGAGAACAAAATCAATGTGCAGGATCTGATTAAGCTGCAGCCGGGTGAGAACTACACGGTGTTTCAGGGCGATCCGGTTCCCGGAGCATCTTTCTACATCGAGCCTCAGGACAAAACCTGCAATGCGCCCGTCATTATCAACCGGTATATCACGATTAACCCACCGACCCTAAAACACCTGCGCAGACTTGTCCCGCGTACCGCACAGCGCCGTCTTCCGGCACCGGAGAACGTCAGCAGAATCATAGGTGTTCTGACAGAAAAGCCGTCACGCCGGCGTAAAGCGGCCAGAACTGAACCCTGGAAGATAATCGATACCTTTCAGCAGCGTCTGGCCAATCGCCAGGAAGCGCACAACCTGATGACAGAATATGACATGGACCACCGCGGGCGGGAAGAAAATCTCTGGGCAGAAGCGCTGGAGATAATCAGCACAACCACGATGGCGGAACGTACAATCCGCTACATCACGCTCAATAAACCTGAGTCGGAATCGGCGGAAGTAAACGCAGAAGACATTCAGCTGGCACCGGATGCAATATTGAGAAACCTGACACTCCCACAACCCGCGAGTGTTCCTCCGGCCCGGCATCGAAACGAGCCATTAATCCCCCCTAAACAGACAGATTCACCACAGCCAGATATGGAATGGCCAGAGTGACAGATCAAAAATTTGTCGGCTTTCAGGAACTGCTGCCGATAATCAAAATGATATAGCATGAAAGGAAATGAAATGAAGAAACTAATATTTGCCGCACTCTTTGGTTTTTCAGCCGTTGCCGCTGCAGCGCCCCAACCTGTTGTAGACGCCAATGCCGTGGCGCAACTGACTGAAATCCGTAGCATCCTCCTCTCGAACCAGCAGAAAGTGTACTCCTGCTCGGATGGCGAAAAAATTTATACTGTCGGACTGCACATAAAACATGACGGTTCGGAATACAAATGTGTTTTAAAGAATGACCATGCTGAATGGGAAGTCGTCCCGCGCATTGTATTCAACTAAAAAAGGCCGCGAAAGCGGCCTTTTTTGTTTCTGGCAAATGAACAGGTTTTTACTAAAAAAAATCAGCTTCTTACGCCAGTAGTTTGAAGTCGATAGCCCTCAGCACGTTTGGAAAGCGTTCCTTTAGTGTTTTCTTCACTTTGAAAAGAATGACCATCAGGTTCTTCAATAAATTTAAGGACATAAAAATAGTGAACATTTTGATGCTCAAAGTAGGAGTAAAACATAAGGCTATCACTACTTCTTTTAGACTGTTCACTCTGCTTCCAGCGATTGATATCCCAGTCATTCGTGCCGTCAAAGACATGCAAATGATGGAGTTTTTCACGCTTCGCTATCGGCTTGGGGAAAAAATTAGGCAAATCTTTACCAAACAAGTCAACTGCAGTAAGAAACTCCATTTGCACATGGTCTTGAGGGCGAGGAATATTACCGAGATCCGCACTTATTGTTTTGTATTCAATGAAATCTTTGTAAATGTCCTGAAAGTCATTAAGGCGTTCTTCAGGAATATCCAGCTTAGCATCTACGGCAAAGACAAGCTTGTGCCCATCACCTGAAGTTGATTCCATTCTCATACAACTTACATCCATGAGGTTTATGCCTTGTGCAATTTTCGCTCTGGTTTGATAGTCCCCTGGGCAGAAGGAACTCGCAACTGACGAACAGCCGCAGCTAAGCGGAGCATTTTTTCATTACTGGCGTCACCGACACCGGGTCTTTGTTTAACAGCCATTTTCACTATCTCCTTGCCGTTTTTTACGGCTATCAGGCTGGCCTGACAGAACTTAACCTCAAGAGATGAAGTTCTTTTATGCACTAATAATAGCATACCTCCCCCTCCAGGCATCAAGCTGTTTACGAAACATACGTTACGCGCTAAAGGGCGGGCTCTTACGCACAAATAGATAGGAATTTTAATCTTTACAGCGGTGAAGGCGGCTTCCAGCTTGACCCAGGCTCATTACGCGCGGGTTCCGAATTACTAACCTGACTCATCGTTTCAGAAAAACGAATTTCACTTTCAACACGTACCTGGTCGACGTCCGGCCGCGAGATCTGGTATTCACCTTCATCACGGTGATTCACATTGTGCCATGCCACCATTTTGGCAAATGCCGTATTGAACTGTTCATCATTCCCTTCTGGTGCCATCGCGACGGTCGGAGAACGGCTGAAGAGAACCGGTGCGACCTTGATCATATCCCGCTTAAGCGCATCATAATCGCCGGTGTTTCGGAAAATAACCCTGTCGCCATAGTCGGTACAAATGTGACGACCTGTCTCCGGATCACGGAACTGGACGCGACCATTTTTCTTCAGTGAAGCCTGCAGGCCAGGAACACCGGAATATATCGGTGTTCCGCCAGGTTCACAAATAACAACACATCTGCTGTCTGTCGTGGCTTTCACCGCATTACCACGACGATCCCTGTAATCCCATCCTCTCAGCTGCGATATCGCAGCCTTGTCACCTTTCACCGCTTCTGCTTCCACCCACTGCCGGTAAGACGGCGGATACCATTTCCCCTGTCCAATGAGTTCAGCACGTTCAGCCTTCATAGCTTCTTTCAGCGTAATCAGTGCCTGCATGCGTTGCAGTTCTGCAATATGGTAATGCAGCTTCCTCACCAGAGGGTCACGATGTTCGATGCGGATGCGCGCTTTACGTATCCGGCATTCATCATGAATCACCTGGTAGCGTTCACGACCATGCAAATCAGGACGCTGCCAGTTAGCCCGCCAGGCAGCATAGCGGGCTTTCAGATCTTCTCTCGCAGCTGCGCGCGCTTCACGGCGCTGGCGACGCAATTCAGGATCACGCTTCATGCCCGGAATATCACGATCACTCACGGCCAGCTCAGGGTTGTAACGGCTTACTGGCTTAATACGTTTAAAGATGTCTGCCGGAACCGGAACAAACGAACCTGCATGAGGTTCCGCACGCGCGAGCGTCAGATCAGGATGAACATGACTTGCCTTAACAGGCGTCTGTTCGCGATTGTAAGCATCCATGACTACCAGCCCCTGCTGCTCACGCACTAACAGCAACCCTTGTTTCGCGAACTGCTCATGACAGCGTTCCCAGGAAAAATGTTTACTGCTGATCAGCGTTTCAATCTCCTGACGACAGTGCGAAATCGCATAGCCCCAGAGGCTTTCCTTGTCGGAGAAAATCTCACGTTTCAGTGCTCCCTGCGGGCCCGAACCTGTACGCAGTTTACGCCATTCCCGATCGGAAACCGGAGTGGGTTCCAGACCGCCGCCGGTGAACTGCTCTGCAGGTGGAACCTGCTGGAAAATGTCTTTCGGTACCGGCTGCCAGCCACCTTTATACGAGTTCAGGACTGCTTTCGTCAGCGCTGGCCACACACGTTCTGCCCTGACGGGGGTGCGCGTTGGATCATATCCATCACAGATAACCAGTCGGTCATGTTGTTCTTTCAGATACAAACCAGACTGTGCCAGAAGCGTATGTACAGACTGTATAGTTCGCTGAGACGGGTCCTGATCAAGCGCAATCAGCGGTGCACGTAAACGGGCAATCGCATAGTCAGATAAGGATTCTTTCTCTGTCATACGTTCAGGACGCGACGACACAATAATCTTGTCTGGTTCGTAGCGACCCACAGCCGGAACTTGCGCAAAAATATCCTGTGCAGGTGGAATAAACTCACCCATTTTACGAATAAGTTTATCGGTATCGAAGGCGTGACCAAATGCAGAAAGCGTAACGCCAGGGCGTTCTCTGTTCCAGCCATCCTTCACTTTAAGCTCACCGTTATCCGCTGACAGGAACAAACCTTCTTTCGCAAAACGCTGATGGAGAGAGGACCAGCCGGTCACAGGGGATTCCCGCAGACTGGCAATTGCCGTATCGGCAACATACTCTTTCAGGCTCTGATTACGCCCCCGGGTCCAGGCACTTTGACGATCGCGTTCAACAGAAGTACGGCGAACGATACGGTTATCAGGCGCGATCACATAGCAACCATTATCCGGTGCGAAGCCATGCTTCAGTTCCAGTTCACGACAGGCCTTATGGAGTTTTTCCTGACTGTAGGAAAGCCAGTTAAGATAGCCCGTTCCAGGATGAACACGGTTCACTGCAACGTGGACATGAAGATTATCGGTGTCTGTGTGTATCGCAGCAACGAACTGATGGTCGCCCATACCCAGTCTTTTCAGGGAATGTCTGACTGAGTCATAAACCTGTTCAGGACGCGGACTTTCGTGTGATTGCCATGAAAGAAGATAATGGAAAACCGGGTCAGAGTTGCTGCGAGAATGCTTTGCCTGTCGTGCCGTAAATTCCATTTCTTCCGCAGCTGTTTCGATAGACGTACAGTTATGAAAGCAGGTTACACCGTAAAAATTCACCCATTCCCCGCCGTCCGGCATCACATCAACCAGCGAGATAAACGACTCATCGCGCAGCTTGGTGGCGTAGTCAACCAGACGGGAAAATCGGCTACTGTGCGGCATTTCCGGTCTGGTACCGGAGGCTTTCACAGCGTCCATTAAATCATCATCGCGCGGTTCATCACGCACGGAAACGTAAGACACCAGGTCCCCAAAGGAGGACTTTCCGTCTTGCCGTTTCGGTGGAATAACCGGGATCATGATGCTCTTCTTCTCTCCGCTCTAGTCGTTGCTCATCAGCTTTTTTCTGAGCGTGGTGGACAGTTCTGTTATTGCGACAAGAACCGTGGAGTATTCTTTATCCCCGACCCTTTTTCCTTCAACAAACAGATGCTTTTGCAGTCTTCCCAGCCTCAGTAGCTCCGTCATAAAGCTGTCGTCGATAACCGGAGTAACTTTTCTGTTCATCGCAGCATTTCGGATATAAGCCGAGATGCTTTGCCCAGTCGCTTCCGCTTTCCGTTCAATCTCTTCGATTTCATCGGGCGTGAATCTCAGGGTTCTGATCACGGTTTTCTGCCGTTTATCACTTCCCCTTCGGGATACTTTGTCGCTCATGCGTGCTCCTTACTCGGGTGTCGGGGCGGAGCCCTGACCAGGTGGTGTTTGTAATATCGTGCGCGCGCGGTATTACAAACACACATCCTGTCCCGTCTTTAGACCCAGTATACGCTTCGCTGCTGTTTTCGCCTAGTGGCAATTTGACGGCATCGGCAGTGCGGAGCACTGCCACTTTTATGGAAGAACTGATATGATTTTCAGGATTTTAAATATTTATGAGGTTTTCTATGAGCAGGAAGAATTTTTATTCAGACGAAGATATTGCACTGGCAAGAGAGGCGCTTTCCGGACTTCCTGATTTAACGCCTCAGAGAAAAACACAGAAAGAATTTCTGGACGGCATTAAGGATATGCTTCTGGCACTGATAAGAACAAAAGGATACACAGTGTCTGACATTAAAGAGACATTAAAATCCAGTGGTTATGAAATCAGTGAAAAGGCGCTGCGTGAATTAATCCGCGATGCAGGAAAAGCGAAAGACGGAAGGAAAGCAACCAGAAAACCGGCCGTAAAGACGGAACCTCTTCAGGAGTAACAGGCGCAGAATATTTTGTTACCTGCCGGACGATCCTGTGCAGACAGATTCGATACCTGTCTGCACCATTTTATCCCGGTCAGGATTTGAGTTCTTTCATCATTTCTGCCATTCCCCACAAAGCACGGTTAAGTTTGACATCCCCGTCAATGCCGGTCACAGCACGCGTGCGTTGCCTTTTCCCCTGCGCCGTTCTCCCCAGAAGGCCACCCTTCGTCATGTTCTCCTGAACACGCTGATACGTCGTCCAAAGGTCATTGGACTTGTCTTCATTGCGGCGAATGTTGAGTAAATCGGATGGTGCCAGTGGGATGTGCTTTCCTTCGGAATTTTCATCATAACGCCAGCCCAGCGCTGTCTGTGCAAAAATTTCCTGCTCCTCGCGTGTCAGCGCTGTACCTTTCATAATTTCTCTCGACTCGGTGATTTCGTCGAAAATCCCCAGAACCTCGTATGCCCCTTCTATGACCTGTCCCACGACATCACCTTTGTGCGGAACCCGGACCTCCCCGAACGTCTGCCCGCAAATCATCCCGTTGGTGCAGACGAACCGGAACATTCCCGGAATCATCTGGTAGCTGCTGCTGCCATCATGACTGTTCAGAAGAATAATTTCCGGCACTTCTTTACCAGTAATCTGCCCGGCCCGACGCAGACGCATCATATGTTTGGTGTGACCCCGTTTACCCTCATCGCGGGTACGTGTCTGGCAGGCAAAGAACGGCAGGAAACCTTCTTCGCGCAATTTTTCCAGAACGGTAATCGTTGGAATGTACGTGTAGCGTTCGCTACGTGAATCATGTTTGTCCTCGGAGAAAATACTCGGAACAACATGCATCAGTTCATCGTTCGTCAGTGGACGCTCGCGACGGATGACATTCATTGATGCAAAACGAGATGCTAAACGGGCCATAGTGATTCTCCTCATGATGATAAAAAAATTGCTTCTGCCGTCGCCTTTTTGATGATGATTCACCATCGCGGGTGGCCGTTCCCGTGATAAAGCGAACGGCCTGACCTGCAAGGAGGAGATGCAAGGGTGCAGCAGGAAGCCGCAGCGCAAGCGACCAGAGGGAGTGCGAACGGGTGAGTGATGTCCCCTTTCATAGACTCCGGGTCGGGCCAGAGTCTTTCACGGGTAAGGCAGCACGCGGTGAGCAAAGTACTCAAAAGGTGAAGCTGGAATTAAGCCAGCGGGCGAAGCCCGTTTCCTTTCTGGGGCCGGTAGCGGCCCCAGTCAGGGCGGCGCTGACGGAACGGCAGCTGCAAGCCCGTGCGCCGGAGATGGGGAATTATGACCGGCTCTTCCGGGCGAATACTTACCATTCAAAAACAGGTGCGCCTTCCACATGATCGCCCACGGCAGAGAAGTGGATCATGCTGACATCGGCCTGACGAATTGCGCAAAAGATGAATGCACGTGTGGTTCTCGAAATACCCATTTTTTTCAGTCTGTGTAACGGGTTAGTAACAGCATCGAGCCGAATCAGGTAGCCCACTCCGGTATTCATTAACCACCCGCTGTCTTCATCCCAGAACACGATGTTGTCGAGAATATTATGATCTTCCAGTGTGATGTGATTGATGCAACACTCCAGGACAGGGCGCATCATCATGCGTGAAAGCACAACACGAGGTCCCCATTTCAGAGAGTCGGTAACATCGTTCCATGACCACTCTTCATCATCAGGAACGGGAAGCGTCAGCAACCTGAAAGGTACACCAATTTTTTCTGCAAGAATTTCTCCCATTCCGATAACAGGATCATCACGTTCATTAAGGTCACAGCACGCAATAAATTCACCGTTCAGGTAAATGGCTTCCTCGCCGTTATCAAGCTGAATAGCTGTTACACCGAGTGGCGCATTTTGTAGATAATATTTTGTCATTGGTTATTCTCCGCTATGGCGCTCAAAAGCCGCCCCGTTGCGGGGCGGCGGCTGTCAGATGTAGCCCAACTCGGCGTTCACGGTAGTCATGAACTGCTGCCAGTATTCAAATCGCAGCGCAGGTACATGCGCGCGGCGGCCACTCTTCAGGGCGTTTACAAACGCCTTCGCCTGTGCGACTATTTGCGGGTCGAAAATCATAGTTAACTCCTTTGGTTTTGATGAGGACCAGTTGCATCTGGTCTGGAAGAAGCAGAGTTCGCGCTCTGCTTTTTTATTGCCTGTGATCCGGCAATCCTTTCTGCGTCGATGACGCAAGCCTTCAGTTGTTCACCCCCGGCTCCTTCTGCCGTCTCTTTTTTCTTCGGCTTCCGGGCCAGAACGAAACGCCCTCATTGCGCAGACGATCCGGCAGCGCCCGAAAGAGGCTGCAAGGGTTAAGGACTTATTTTTTCTGTGTCACACCGGAAAAAATCAGGCCTTAAGCAGCTCTGCTGCGACCCTTTCAGACGCTTACGGGAGATGCCAGTCTGCATCAGCAATGAGAGGCTTTCGTGCGTGCGGAGGGGAAAAAGGACGGCAGAAGAAGCCGGTGAAGCCGGCTTTCCTTAGCGGACGCCAGCGGCGGCCAGTGAAAGCGGCGCGGCCGGAACGGTCGCAGCAAGCGCGGGGTTGCCGTTCGACATCGGACACTAGCGAATAGCCCGAAACCGCTTGCGGGTTCGGCGGGGCCTGGCCGGTGCGTCAGCAGCTGCCCGGCGGAGTGTGGCCTGACGACCCGGCGCGCTGGCGCGACGGGGAGCCGAAGGGGGCGCGCCTTTCGCATTTTCCTTTCTCTTTTCGCTGTCAATTTCAACATCAAAAAAAGTGCAATATCTGCACCTTTTAACCTTCAAAAAAACCATAATTTCATTATAAAATAAGTGCAATTTCTGCACTTTTTTAAGGATAAATAATGACAGGTTACGAGCTTCGACTCTGGAGAAAAGGCCTCGGCTGGAGCCGTGACAAGGCGGCTGAACAACTGGATATCAGCCTGCGAACCTATAAAGACTACGAAAACGCGCCCCGCCTGAAACGCAGCATTGCGCTGGCAACAGTGACGCTATCACTACAGGACCAGCTGCCCCGATTCAGACAGAACCGGACCAGCGGCGACAAAATGCGTGAAATGCTCAATGTGATGATCGATGATGCGATCCATCCGGATTAACGGCCCTTCCCTGCGGGCCTCCCCTGCAACGTGTCCTGCACATATTTTTGCGCCATATTCCAGACTCGCGCTTCATCTTTGCTCAGTTCCTCTGAATCAATGGCTTCACAAGTATAGTAAGCATCCCATGGCGGCGGATGACTGACAGCTTTGGGCATATTCAGCAGTTCAACCGCCGCGCGAACTGACGGAAGCACATCACCCGAATCGATCCCTTCATCAAAAATTATCTCTGTGCCCATCGCCACGTTATCCTCCAGCCACGCCAGCAGGATTTCCAGTTTGTGGGGTTTGCTCATACGTCCTCTTTCGGTGTGGCCCGGCAATCGCCGGGCCTGATTTTTCAGTCAATGGCCCGGTAAATCAGATCGCGTTCCGGGTGTTTGATGATGCTGATATAGTCCTTCAGCGCGTCCTGACGGTCGACAAGGCCCTGACAGACTCTGGCCATCTCCGGCCCCATCTCGAAAACCTGCCAGTTGAGGCGGTTCAGGCACATCAGGGTTGCAATGATCCCGGTGGCCTCCGCTGAAACCTCAGCATCGAAGTAATTTCCCGGCATGGTCACGTGATACACCCCTTCCGGCGGTACCAGATATCCGGTCGGGCGGGTAATACAGTCCTCAGTCCATCCGTCAATTCGACCGCTGATACCACGCGGAACGGCAAAGTAACGCCAGAAACCTCCTTCATACTGGCTATGTACCTGTAACCAGGAGGCGACCAGCTGGTCGCCCTGCGGCGTGAAGAATAATTCTGGAATAAAGGCCAGACGCTGGCGCGGGTCAGTGATTTCAATGCTGGCAGTCGGGGCAATCATTGTGGAAGTCATCATTATTCGGCTTTCCTTAGCGGCCGCCAGTGGCGGCCAGTTTAAGTGGCGCTGCCGGAACGGCAGCTGCAAACGCTATGTGTCAGGCGGCATTATCGAGGCCGTACATAAAGTCCTTCATTGCTTTCATGCGCCTCTGGAACTCCAGCTTGTTTTTAAAGTCGTTCCAGTAATAAACCGGGGTATAGCGCACACGATGCAGGTTCATTGTCAGCGTGTTGCCTGTGATAACTTCCGCCGGGATACCCAGTAACGAAAGCTGAACAAACGCCATATCGGCGGCGATCGGGTCAATATCGATACAACTTCCGAACATGTGATTCGAATGGTCATATCCGGCATCTAACAGGCATTCGGCATAGGCGATAATCATCCCCGCCGCGCCGCTCGCGGGGTCACTGACGGTGACAAAACCCTCGCGGCGGATCGACTCTTTCACGCCGGGCATCATCATTCGCGCCATCATCGACTGAACAGAATACGGCGTGAAGTATTGCCCCATGCCATTAGATCCCAGCTCCAGCTCCATGAAAATCGCGCCGAGAAAATCATGAAATTTGGCATCGAGCGCGCATACCATCAGGATGAACAGCTCATGCATTTTCTGAATATCTGCGGCCTCGTAGCGCTCGCAGATTTTGCGGCTACGCTCGATATTCTCCGGTGTAAGAATCCGCGCCAGATCCAGCTCACTGGCAGAAAGCGTGATGAAATCGCAGAACACATCCCAGCGGCGCATATAACGCGCGGTATCGTTAAACAGGCGGATAAACTGCTTACGTGCTGCATCGACGTGCATCAACCCGATAATCGGCTTCTTTTTGGAAACCGGAACAATTGGAATAACGTTGTCAGACTCACGCGCCTGGTTGAAAAATTCTGCAAAACTCAGTTGTGACATAGTTCCCCCTGCTTGCCGCCCCCTCAGGGGCGGCTCCGTGTATCAGTGTGTTTTCTGGCTTTCAGGAATGAAGGTCGCTTTGACCTTCGCCACAATGACGGCGTGATTCAGGTGGCTGTAATCACGCAGACGGAAATAACGCTTGCCGCAGCGCACGAAAATATCAGTCACGTTCCCGCAATACATTTCCTGCATCATGAACGTTTCAGTGTCCTGCGCGGTGTCGCTACGCCAGTTCATTGGCGGCATCATCCCTGCCGCGTCATGGAACTTGTACACGTCGATTTCGACGGGGGCAGTGACAGCCGCTTTTTCGCGGGTCAGCCAGTAGGCGCGCTCGGCCTCGGCGGTCGCGTTCATGTCCAGCGTGTGGGTCGGTTCAGTCTGATATACGTGCATAGGGATCTCCTTTCTTTTTAATCACATCACCCGTTGAGTTACGGGAGCCGCGGTTTTGACGTTTTGCGGGAACCTGCTGAAGTTTCCCGGGTTGTTTCACTTCACCCGTTTGAGAACCTTCGCCGCAGGTGCAGCACGCCACCGGCCGACGCCGGAATCCGGGGCGGAAGCGCAAAGTTTTTACCTGGAAAAAGTTTTCGCTGGAGAGCGGCAGCGGCCCTGGATGACAAGGAGGACTGTGGCGTGATTCAGCACCCAGGAGGAGGCACTCAAAGGGAGAAACGCACAACGGAGAAGACGAGCCGGGACCCGCCGCAACGTCGATACGCGGCTGCGTAGCGATGTTGCCCTGTAGAATCCCGTCGCCGGCGACGGGATGGTGAGAGCGGCGTGGCCGGAACGGCCGCAGCAAGCGTGGTGTTTGACCTTCTCCATCGGACACTAGCGAGTAGCCCGAAACCGCCTGCGGGTTCGGCGGAGCCTGGCGGGTGCGTCAGCAGCTGCCCTGGCGGAGTGTGGCCTGACGACCTGGCGCGCTGGCGCGACGGGGAGCCGAAGGTGGCCGGGTCCTTCGCCTTTCTGGTTTGAAACAGGAGGAATCCGGGAGAAAATGGCACAGCCATCAGGGAAAGTGGAACAGAAATGAGCAGAGAGAAACAAAAGGCAGGAAGAAAGCGGAATACTACAGCAGGACCAGAAAGAGAACACAGACGGAGAGGAGGACTGGAGGCGCACAGCGCCTCTCCCCCGCCCTTTCGGGCTCCCCACTCAGGGTGTTCATGCCAGCAAGATGGGGAAAAGGGCCTCCCCGCAAACAGGGAAGCCCTTCTGAAAGCGCTTGCGGTTATGTTTCAACAACATCAATCCCCTGAGTGGCGGGGGTTTCCCCCCGCCGGGGTTAGCTACTTAGCGGATTCGTAAGCCAGTAATGCAGCGACCTCCCGTTCTCCGTCCTTCAGCCTGATTTCGCAAAGCGATTTTCGGGTCAGGTATGTGAATGCCAGCAGTGTTAAACACACTATCAGCACACACCAGATAACGGGACTTCGCGGCAGTTTCATGGCCTTCTTCTCCTTGCCTTACGGCATCTAAGAGGCTATCCTGATGGTGTCGATTCATGCAGGGGCCTCGGTTAATGAAAATTAACTGGGGCTTTTGTCTTTCTGCCTCACGACACAGGAACAAACCACCGGAACATCCTGAGGCAAAAAGCCTCAAGCGCCACCGCCATTATACCGTTCATCCCTCTTTCTGCCCAGGAGTATGGCAGCTAACTGTCTTAATTTATCCTGCTTATCCGTCTTCCCGGGGATCGCCCTCCCCTCTGGCCCACTCAGTAATCTGCTCATCCAGCACGGCAAGTTGCGGGTATACCGCCTCAGCCAACAGATAAAGATCTGTCTCCAGTCCGCCATGCCAGTCGGCCCATTCGGCAGACATATCATTCAGTTTGTCGACGATGGTCTGCAGCTTCTTACGCTGACTGCGTGCGAGTTTCAGTTCCTCACGGAATGGGTTTCGTTTTCTCACGGCCAGACCTCCCGGAGGGTGATCTTGTTCGGTACCATCCAGCGCTCAAGCTCGCGTTCTTCTGGCGAACTGACCGCCGCCACGTCGTGAACATCCAGCACAACCTCCAGCGCCGACAGGTTATACCCGCGAACCAGATCTGCCAGTGACGGGCAACGTTCTGTCCACGCCCACAGCATTTTTTCAAGATCGTAGTCCCGGATATCCTGTTGTGACCAGTGGGCATACCAGGTGCGGATAGTCTCCGGTGTGTGAAATGCCAGGTCGATTTCGGCCTGCCCGGTCAGGTTGTTATACTTATCTTCCCGGTCTCTGTCGCGGCGTGCCTCCTGACGACTGTATAGCTCATCTTCACGCTGGTAACGACTTGCCTGACGCTCCCCTACACTGAATGCCTGCTCCGGAAACAGCGATGTCACCATCGAGGTATCAAGCGGCGAATAACAATGCCGACCCCGCGAGCGAATAAGAGTATCAAATGCTTCCTCATACTGAGCGAGCGGGACTTTGTCGTCCTTGTACCAGTATACGCCGCGTACCTGGTTAATGGCGCGACCGCTAATTTTGCTGCTCCCACACAGGAACCGGAAAAAGGCCCGGGCATAAGGGTGCGGCGGATTACCGAACCGCCTGTCCTTCTGGGTTGTTTCCTCAACGTGCATAATCGCACGGAGTGCAGCTTCACGTTCTGGCAGTTGCGTCACAAGAGAGAGATGGCGTGGAATGCTCATACTGGTATCTCCTCTTTCAGAATCGACATGATGTCGCATAGTCCGTATCCATCCCAGTGAAGTCCACTGATCTGAAACAAAATGCGGCTGATTTCACTGGCATCGAAGAACGAGGACTGGTGAACACAGGCCAGACGCTCTCCCTGAGACATGGAAATCAGTACAAGCCAGTAATCACTGATTTCACCAGGGCTGCATACCACCACGTCAAAGCGGCCATGTTCAGGGGTAAAGCGAACCTGAACCGGAAACAAGCCGCCGAACTCACTGCGGAATTCTCCGTTCATGTCCCATTTGTCAGGGAGTGCGAAGGCATTCATGACGGCATTAGTTAGTTCACTGCGATACTGAAAACCCGCTGCTCGATGGGCTTCAAACTCTTCGGCGGTCATCGCGGCAAGACGGGAATGATGAATACTCATAGGGTATCTCCTTATTGCCGCCCCATCGGGGCGGCTCTCCATATCAGGCGGCTAATGCCGAGTGGTCAGTTTCAGTCTGTTTTTCTTCAATCGCTTTCGGCTGCGGAGCGCATAACCACGAAGGAACCCAGCAACTGTCTTTCAGACGATCCTCGGCAAGCTCGGCAGCATCGCCCTTCTTCATCTTCGCCGCATCGGACGCTGCCCCTTCCATTCCAGCCTCTTTCAGGGATTCGACAATCTGGTCATGCTTAACGCCTTTGAAATATCCGTCTTTGGTTGGATGCCACCAGTCGCGAAAGTTGAAATCGATCGCAGTCTCCAGCGCGTCAAGTTTGCTTCGGGAGGTATGACCGTTATCGCGAGTCTGAACACCGTCAACGGAACAGGCCGTACAAAACGCCATAAGAGACATGAGCACACCACCATCCAGCGAGAAGAACGAGGTTAAATCCTGTCGCCAGCCCTCTGGTAAAAGCGCCTCAAGACGCTCACCTTCGGTCCGGATTGCGGTATATGCTTTACCCTCCTTGCCCGACGGCGCATTCATGGTCTGTGAGTAATGACCGACAGTCACGCGAACACCAAATGGATTATCCTGCTCTCCACGCCCCGTAAAGACCTCAGCACACATACGCCATGCCAGCAGCGCCACGGCTTTGGTTGGTTGGTTCATCAACGCTGCCTGAACAGCAAGCGTCCTTTCAGACGACATTTTCAGCAGTTGCGGCGCGGTAACCCCTTCGGTGATATCTTTTTTGATCGAAGTCACCGCAGGTACAGGATCCTCCCCACTTTCCGTTTCTCCGTTCTCTTTTGTCGGAAGGTCTTCAATACGGCAGACACCGCGCTGAATGACCAGTTCGCCATACTGGTAGCTGACCACAACACCCGCAGAGGCTTTAATCCCATCCGTCCAGGCACGTTGTCCTGCTTCTTCCTGCATACGACAGATTTCGGCATCAAGCTCGTCAGCTTCATCACAGGCACTGTCAAACGTATTAAATTTCTCTTTCAGTTCATCCAGACGCGCCTGTTCTTCATCGGTATAGACGGTTTCTGGTTTTTCCAGCAGCAGGTAGTCTTGCCCGTCCTGACCATAACGACCTACCGTTTCCGGACGCCCCATACTCCACGACCAGCCCTCGCTCAGTTCGTGTTGCAGTGCAATCGTGTCCAGTTTTTCCTGTACAAGGCGCTGAACCAGTACGCTGTCAGCCGTTCCAGCCCCCTCTTCCTTGGAAAACAAATCTTCACGAACCACACCGCCAGCGGTTTCATATGCTTCACGACCCACAAAGAGAAAGGCTGAACTGGTAACAGAAATTTCGGTTTCTGTGATCGCACGTTTAAGTAAATGAGCCTGAACAGATCCCCACTGCGCGTAGACGCTGTCAAACACCTGAACCTGACGTTCCTGACTGGATTCGAGGCACAGAGCCTGACACTGCTCAACAGTGATTTCATCCTGTGCGAGCTTATCCAGCAGTGCTGGGGCAAGGTTTGCCAGTTTCAACATGCGCTGAACATGGCGGGAACCATAGCCCAGACCATCACCAATCTGCGCAGCGGTTTTGCCCTGCGCCGCCAGCTTACCAAAGGCCATAATTTGCTCGGCAGGGTGCATCGCCTCCAGTTCATTGTTTTCAGCGTAAGACGCTTCAACAGCCAACTCGTCACTGACACACTTAACCGGAACCTGATAATCGGCACCAATACGTCCCGTCTCGCACAACAGATTCAGTGCGGTGAGACGTCTACCACCTGCAGCAACTCCGGATTTGCCCTCCGGCAGCATGTGAACCACGAGGTTATGCAGAAGCCCGAGGTTTTCAATCGAGTTAGCCAGACGTTTAACACTGTCAGCGGTGTAAGGGATGGTACGCACGTTCAGCGGAGATTTAATAAGATCGGACAGCGGAACGTATGTGATAACAGCGGAATCAAGCGCACTTTTCAGTTCTGCGCTGATAACTTTATTCTTCGGATTGGCCTTTTTGGCTGATTTTGCTTTAACATTTGCTACTGACATCGTTATTTCCTCCATTTTAATGATTGTCGCGTTCTGCGGAGGTGCATCTCCGCAGAACACCTTTCGTTTACTGCTGTACTGCCCTGCCGTGACTTTTCAGGTAGCCGTTCAGTACCTGTCCGGCATCCGGCTGGAAATTCCAGACCCGTTCAATCAACTGCTCATGTTCGTCACGCATAACTAACTGAAAATGCGATGACTGGTCGTTTTCTAACGTCACATTGGAGTAATACGCAGACACGTTTTTCGCGTCTTCGCGTGTAAAAGCGCCCAACGGAAGCAGTGGCGCAGGAGCATTGACGACTTCGCCATTCAGCAGCGCCGCCAGCGCATGATCCTCAGCCGTAGGCTGCCGTAATGACTCAGGCTGATTCAGAAAATCCTTCAACGATTTGCACATCACAAAACCCCTCTGGTCTGGTTTTCAGAGGCAAAGCCTCTCCTGCCGTCCTCTTTCTGGTGTTTTCACACTCTGCGGAGGACCTTTCCGCGAGAGCGTAACGGGCACGGCCCGGTGAAGCTGTCCAGGATTAGCGGGAAATTTATTCCGGCTCGTCCGGAAAAAATTTGCTGATAAAGCCCCGGCGGTCCTGGCCAGCAAGACGGGTTGTGGCGGTATCAGCGACCGGAAAGGCACTCAGCAGGGAATGAACGCAGAGGAAGTGGCGGGAGAGAGACGGCAACGTCAACAACGTTGCCCCTTACACCCCGGAACGGGGTGCATCGAGCGCAGGAACGGCGCGACAGGGCGGCGCGACCGGAACGGTCGCTGCAAGCCAGCCTTTGACGTTGCGACAGCCTGGGATGGAAACCCGCTGCCCGAAGGTTTACCGGAGGGCCGGGCAGAGACAGCGCAGCTGGCTCGGTGCGAAGCATGACAGCCCCGGTTCCCGAAGGGAAGTCGCCCGGGTCAACCAGCCCGTGGAAAAAAAGTATCTGAAAGCCCCGGTTTTTATCGTTCTGGTTATGGTTCTGGCCACGCGGCCCACGCCCACGCCCACGCCCACGCCCACGCCCACGCAGGTCAGCATGTTTCAGAAACGACAGCAGGAAAAGCAGATTTCAGAACTGATTCATCACCGGCTTCACCGGCGGAGGGAATGCGCCGCAGGCGCTTTCCCCTGCCGTCATCCCGCAGGGATGACAGGGTTTTCCCGCGCGCGAACAGGCGGCTCATTGGCCGCCTCCGGGACTAATATTTAACTTTTTGCTGGATAAACTGGCCGCCGATAAATAGTTGCTCGCGACGAGTCAACAAATCACAAATATCGTCAAGGAGCATTGGCGTCGTTATGGGTCTGAGGCCTAATTCCCTGCGGCGTTCGTTTACCAGAGTTTTGTAGTGTTTCAGAATTTTGCGTGTTTCAGGTGTCATTTTCATAGGGAACCTTTTTCCGGCAGGGTTTCCCCTGCCTTATCAGAATTAGCGACGAAAAACATAGCCATCAATGAAGTTGAAAGTGTCGATAAACAAATCACGGGCAAACGCGTCATAGTCAAAGTAGCCGCGCAGGCTCTCAGGGATAGCCGCCAGCAGGCTGTGTTCGTTCACGTAGTCCACAGCAAAATCTTCTTCGCTCACGGCCTCGCCATAGTAGGCGTCTTCGAACGCGTCAAAGTCGCATTCGCCGCTGTATTCGGCCCACGCGATAAATGCCGCGTCCTTACCTACATCCTTCGCCTGTTTGTAGGCATCGATGAAATCCCAGTCCACAGAGCTTTCAGAGGCAAACTGAGAAGGAATGCCTTCCCAGTCCTGAAACATCAGTTCCGGGTCATGCTCATTCGCGTGGAGCGCGTGACAGGCTTCCAGAAAGTCTTCTTTCTCGTCGAAATCGGTCAAATCAAACCATTTTCCGGCCAGGCTGCCACAGTTGTATTTGTGATAAGTGCCAACGTATACCGCCGGGGTGGTGGTGATAGTGTTCATGGGTGTTCCCTCCATAGTCCAGGTTATCTGAGTACCGGCTTACGCCGTGCCGACACGACAGCCCGACGAAAAGCGGAGGATGCAAGGTCGGAAGCGGAGGCCGCAGCGCAGATAAAGCAGAGGCGGTCTGGACGGTTTTTCTGCGAATTTTTGAGCAGAAAAACAACGGGAAGAACGCCGATAATCATCAAAAATAACTGCGACCGGGTGACGGTGGAGGTGGCGCCAGCCACGTGCCTTGCATACGCAGCGGTCGGGCTAAAGTGAAGGCACGGCGTTAGCCGCAGACCGCACGAAATCTCATCCCCCGCGCGCCCGTAACAGCGTGGAGGTCGCGCTGGTATAGCGGAGCAGCGCGACATCCGATTCCTGTACAGAACTGCGGGGCAATCTGCCCCGCCCGTCGGTCACGCAGCAATCCGGATTCCGGAGAATGACCGCATCATCGCGTCAATTTCGACGCGGGCCTCGCTGACCGCATCACGTAACCAGCGGCGCTCAAACCATACGCGTGATGGGCTGTCCGGGTGACGCAGCGCGAACGGTACGTCCGTGACACCAACAACGCGACCGTGACATTCGAGACGGATCTGGAGGCGACGAAACGTTTCCTGCCCGTCGAGGACGGCTTTCAGGCGCGCGTCGAGAGTGTCGTTATCCCACTCGGTATCATCGCTTCCGGCTTCCACTTCAATCACGGAGAGCGTGAAGTTGCGCGTCCGGCGGGTAAACACCAGAGGATCAGCAGCAGGACGCAGGGCTTCTGTCAGGCGGTATCCGGCAGCGGCGACACAGCTACAGACATGGTTGATTTCGTCTCGCAGGGCTTTCAGGAGGCACAGGATTTGTTTTACCGACATCCCGGCAGGACAGTTATCGTATTCCAGCGAAATCGTGCCAGCGTGGGCTTTGCGGTGGCCCAGCGAGTTGCGGTAAAGACGAACAATCAGATCGCTCCCGCTAACTAATGGCAGCAGTTCATTCAGTGCGCTATCCGGCATCAGGCCACGCAGCGCAATTTCAGGCAACAGGCGCAGCAGATCGGACGCCCCCAGTTGGCCATAGAAAGCGACGCCTTCCCCACGCGAATAATTCAGGCTGGTATCGATATCCATCGTGGCTGGCCAGCCACGGGCAACCAGCGTGTTACGGGTGTGACGGTGCATAAAGCGATAAGCGGTGGTCATAGTTTTCTCCTTGTCTCGACGCGGCGACTGCTTCGCCGTGCCGATACGACAGCCCGACGATCCGCGGGAAATGCAAGGGCGGAACCGGAGGCCGCAGCGCAGATAAAAAGCAGAAACGGTCTGGACGGTTATCGAGCGAAACCTGAGCGAGAGAACGACGGGAAGAACGTTGAAAAACATAAAAAATTTACTGCGACCGGGCGATGGTGGAGATGGCCCGGCCATGTCCCTTGCATTAACCGCAGTCGGGCTATAGTGGAGGCACGGCGTTGACACCCGCCGCGACACCGGCGCGGCATAAAAAGCGGAGTCCACGACATCCTTATGGCTGATTTGGCGGGCTGACAATGCAGCCCGGCCACGGTTAGCGGGTGAATTCGTCCCAGTGTTCGTTGAACTGATTCTGAACCCGCGGGCTTGTCAGATCACCGGTAACAACCCAGGCATCCAGGAATTTAAGCCCCTGCAGGATAGAACTTTCAACATCATCAAGCAGTGTGATGCTGTTAAACCAGACCGACTTTCCGGAACGATAAGCCCATCGGCAGCCATCACTCTCTTCCAGGCATTCCTGCCACCAGGTTCTCCCCATATAAACAACCCCGGCTTCCGCCAGCGCCAGACTCTCCGCCTGGATCAGGAAATATGACGGAAACTCAAGATCAGAAACTTCGATATCGACGCCAATCAACCAGGTATTCATTATTTCTTTGCCTCTTCAATCGCCCACTGCAGGTGATCCCAGTTGAAACCGATATTGGCATCATGGCATTCATCAGCGAGTGCCATCGCAGCCTCAATCGTCTCGTTGTCCAGCGTGTTATCGAGCGAAAGGAAATCGTCGGCCAGCCAGAACGTCCCTGTACAAAGTGCATCCAGAGGATGTTGCTGCAATCTGGCAATCATCCCCGATACAGTCATTTCACGACGCCACAGACCAGGTGCCGGGAAAACTGCGTTGGCCACATCAAACCACTCCCAGTCTCCTGGCGGTACCGGCCATTTCACCATTTCGGTCTGAACGCCTGGTAGCCGGGACAGACGCTCAAGGATCTCCCCCAGGGAAAACTTATGGCCACTTACATCGTCACTGGCCAGACAGTGGCCATTGAGAAACACCGCATGCTGGCCATCATCCAGCGTAATACACGTCAGCTTAAACATATTTCCCTCCTTAACCCGGCACCCATCTGCGCCGTGCCGACACGACAGCCCGACGATCAGTGGTTAATGCAAGGGCGCCAGCAAGGCCGGTAGCCGGTAATAGCAGAGGCGTTCCGGACGGGTTTTCCGTGAAAATTGAGCGGAAAACCGACGGAAGGAACGGCGATAAGACGTTAAATCCTAGGCGGCCGGGCGCAGCTGGCGGCGCAGCTTCCCTTGCATTCACCACAGTCGGGCTATAGTGAAGGCACGGCGCACCCATGCCTGAAGATGGGATAACCAGACGCTGCCGGTTCAATGCCGGCAGTGGATGGCTGGGGAGAGATGATGAGCCCCGGTTTCCCGGGGACATATTCAGGAAAAACTAGCGCTAAGTTCCCGGTCGTGGATGATGCGTTGGCGCACCTCATCAGCCAGATCATGGAGTACGTTCAGAGGTAGCCAATGGCGTACTGGCGCTCCCGGACGAATAATGCAAATGCCGGCGCTGCGGTCACCTTCACGGACCATGTCAAAATCACGGTAAATCGCGAGGCCAACGGCAACGACTGCGGCCCCATGGTGAAAAATTTCTGTCAGCCATAGTTGCTGTTGTTCAGCATCCGGGCGCATCAGCGGCGGCATATCATTCCACGCTTCACCAAAAACCCAGAAGTGGCGTGTCTGGCGTTCAAAAATATTGATCCCTTCATACTGGGCTCCGGTCATGTCGTTAATAATGCCGGCATCAATGAAGATCTGACGGCACAGGACCATCAAATCGGCTTCAATCGCTTCAGCCAGGCCAATACCGACCGGGTTCGCCTCCTCAAAATCAATCCGAAAACAGGGATCACCTTTCAGGATTTCGCCGCTGACGCTTGCACACAGATTGAGATCACTGCACATCTGCTGCAGGCCATGGACCGCACGGACATCAAGATGGCCACGTGAAGCAATTGCCGGCAGCATCGCCATAATAGATTCGGTAGTGATATGGCCCGAAATAGTGAAGCAATAACAGTTCGCATCAGGCTGGACAACGACTGACGACGGCCAGTTGTTTTCTGACAGGATCTGACGGCTGCGGGTTGGTGCAAGAGTCATATAAAGATTCATAGGGTGCTCCTTCGTTTGATTTACCAGGCTTCTTCTGCCGTAGCTTTTTACGTACGGGAGGATGTCTCCCGCCATAAGTGACAGGCGGCAACGTGCCATCAGGCAAAAATCAAGTTCCGGAGGCAAAGCCGCAGCGCAAGCGACCAGAGGGAGTGCGAACGGGTGCAGTTGCAGGCGACTTTATTTTTGCCGGCACGGTGCAACTGTTTAAGCGATGGCTGGAGATAATCTGACTGCAATAGAGCAGCAAAGTGACTTCATTGGATATACCCACATCGTTATCCCCCGATTCTGTGGATAAGTAACCCAGCTCTCAACGAGAGCAAGATACCACATCACCGGTGGAGTTTTTCCAGGAACTACAGAGGGTTAAAGGCAGCAAAAAATCAATACTTGAAAGTGTCTTCAATAAGGCAATAATACTGTATATGCAAACAGTATTATTTGAGGTGGTTATGTTTGAGTTTATACGTGCTGACAGCAATCCTGAGTTGACGCCCATCCCTCTCTATAGCGATCGCTGCCAGGCCGGGTTCCCCTCACCGGCCCAGGATTACGTGGAGGCCGAACTAGACCTGAACCAGTACTGTATATCGCGGCCCAGCTCAACCTATTTTGTACGAGCTATCGGCAACTCGATGACCGACATCGGCCTGCATTCGGGCGACTTGATGATCGTCGATAAAGCCGAACAGGCTCAACACGGAGACATCGTCATAGCTGAGATAGAGGGAGAGTTCACGGTTAAGAGATTGCTGCTGAGGCCACGGCCTGGACTCCAGGCGATGAACCCAGCCTACCCAACTCTATGGCCAGACCCGGAGAACCTGCAAATTTTCGGTGTCGTAACTGCCTTTGTACACAAAACCCGGGGACATGAATGATGTTCGCCCTGGCAGATGTGAACAGCTTCTATGCGAGTTGTGAGAAGGTCTTTCGTCCTGACTTACGTGATAAACCAGTGGTTGTTCTTAGCAATAATGATGGTTGTGTTATAGCCAGATCGAAGGAAGCGAAGCGGCTTGGAATCAAAATGGGGATCCCCTGGTTTCAGCTAAAAGCAATGCAGTTCCCGGAGAAAGTCCTTACGTTTTCCAGTAATTATGAGCTGTACGCAAGTCTGAGCAACCGGGTCATGGCACATCTGGAAGAACTGGCGCCCCGCGTTGAGCAGTATAGTATCGACGAAATGTTCCTGGATATTCGCGGCATCGATGGCTGTACTGACTTTGAAGATTTCGGACGGCAGCTGCGCGAGCATGTCCTAAGAGGAACCGGACTGACAATTGGCGTCGGGATGGGACCGACAAAAACTTTAGCAAAATCAGCGCAATGGGCATCTAAGGAGTGGCCGCAATTTGGTGGCGTGCTGGCCCTGACTACTGGCAATCTCCGTAGGACGGAGAAACTGCTCTCACTGCAGCCAGTGGAGGAAATCTGGGGGGTTGGTCGCCGCATAGGCAAAAAGCTGAATACATACGGCGTGACGACTGCGCTGCAGCTGGCGCGCATGAACCCTGCCTTTGTACGCAAGAACTTTACCGTGGTGCTGGAGCGGACCGTACGCGAGCTGAACGGTGAGGCCTGTATATCTCTTGAAGAGGCCCCGCCCGCGAAGCAGCAGATTGTCTGCAGCCGATCATTCGGAGAGCGCATCACGACTTACGAAGCGTTGCGACAGGCTATCTGCCAGTACGCCGAACGCGCGGCTGAAAAATTGCGGGGAGAACATCAGTTCTGCCGGCACATATCGGTCTTTATCAAAACCTCCCCTTTCGCAGTCAACGAACCGTATTACGGCAACGTGGCCAGTGAAAAGCTTCTAGTACCCACACGCGACACCCGGGACATCATTAAAGCCTCAGTAAAAGCCCTGGACTGTATCTGGCTCGACGGGCATCGATATGCAAAGGCTGGAGTAATGCTGAATGACTTCACTCCTACGGGGGTAGCACAGTTAAATCTTTTCGATGACGTTAAGCCGCAGGAACGAAGCGAGGAGCTAATGAAAGCCCTGGATGGCATAAACCACTCAGGGCTCGGGAAGGTATGGTTTGCTGGGCGCGGAATAGCGCCGGACTGGCAGATGAAAAGAGAAATGCTGTCGCCGGCATACACAACTAAATGGACTGATATACCGTGCGCCTCAATTTGAGTATCAGAGGAAGCTCTTCATTTTTTCTCGGGCTTCTTCCAGTCGCTGCTGCTCATCATCCTCTACGACTTCGGGCTTGATTGCAGGAGCAAACTGCCCTGCTCCCAGTTCCTGAAGCACTGAGCGAATATCAGCCTGCGTAGGTTTCCATCCGGTAGTCTGACTGAGCAGCCCGGTCAGCTGGTCAGCTGTAAACTCCTTGTTCAGCATTGCGGCCAGAAGCGCGGGCAATCTAGGGTCCAGTTGCTGCAGAGCCATTCCGGAAATAAACGCATTCCGGAACAACTCGCCCCGGGCAGAACGGGGAACGGCTTCAATGACTTCCAGAGCCTGTCTGTCTGCATCCCTCTCAGGATGCAGATATAACGTGAATTTTTTCCGTTCCTCACTCACTTCATTACTCCCCTTTAAATACGGCGATCGCTTCTACCAGTGCGGTCTGTGGAGAGGACATCATAACCACTTTCGGACCCAGATGTTGCCATGCCGCCTGGACTGCCGTTTCGATAAGCGGCGCACCACCACCGACAATATAAACCCGGTTTACATGACGGAAATCGGCAAGATCATCCACCACTCTAGCCCCCAGACTGACGATTGCGCTTTCAATGGTATCCATCACCAGTGGGATTTTGCTCTCGTCATTAATCACCTGGCGGACAAAATCCATATCATGGCGGTGTTTTATCAATTCATCAGCCACCATGGCACTGGTATCACTTGAAGCCATACGAAGCGCACTGAGGGCACTCTGAGTGACCATTGACACACCAATACCCGAATTACCATGAATGGCACTGACCGCATCAAACTGCCCGACAATGACGCCAACATCGAGAGTCGTTCCGCCAAGGTCGATTACCAGCGATTTCTCGTAAGGCCCGACACTGTCTTTTACCAGACGGGTAAACACGGCAGGCAGGGATTCCGGCATAACTTCAACGTGTTCAATACTGAACGTCTCACCTTTGTTCAGTTTTACCGGCCGCATAAGGTTGTCGATCTTGCGTTGAATGTTGAGCTCATTCTTCTGGCATTCTTTTGTATAGAACTCACTGATAGGCAGTGTCACCGTCAGTGAAACAGCCTGTGGCTTCAGCCCGCTGTTAAGTAATGCATGATGTACAGCCAGAACATTCACATCAGTGTACTGATACTCAATATGAGTCGTCAGGATAGACTGATTGCTGACTTCATCATAGGTGTACTTCTTGCCATCGAGCTCGTAGTTAAAAGTCTGTCGATTTCCCAGCCCCTCTACCTTCCAGCCGGTACGGAATGAGTTCGCAGATACTGACGTCTGCAGCTTCTTCCCGGCATACCAGGCAAGTTTTACGTTTGTTGATCCGTCATCACAGAAAATATTCATTATCATTCCTTAGCCCAGACATCGATAACACTCAAAGTGAGTATTAACAAATATTCTCACGGCAGTGCAACTACTCACTTTGAGTTCCTTCGAGCATGATAATATCAAAACAAACTCATAATCAAATCATTTGAACATCGAAAACACATTATTTTAATATTACTTTGACATCAAAGTGAGTTGAGATGACTTTCACCAAAAAGCATCGCTATCGGTTGACATGACAGCCAAAAAAACTATTATCATGATATTGTTTTAATATTAAAAAGGGATTGCAATGATACTTACGATAGCTAACACAAAAGGTGGCGTAGGTAAGTCTACGCTCGCGGTCAACATTGCCGTAAAAAGAGCCCTTCAGGGGAAAAAAGTTTGGTTAGTCGATGGTGATAAACAGGGTTCGTCGCAAACAGCTATTTTGGTTCGTTCAGAGGACGGTGTTGAGCCAGGTATTGCTTGCTCGCATTACCCTGAAGGTCCGGTATTAAGGAGCCAGGTTTTACAACAGAAAGATAACTATGACGATATCATCATCGAATGCGGGGGCCGAGATTCCACTGCTATGAGGGCAGCTCTGACAATCACAGACGTCCTTTTAGTCCCTTCAGCACCGGGAAGTTTCGAAGCTTGGGCTATGGATGCCAACGCCGAGCTAATCAAAGAAGCGCGGAGCATAAGAGATGGGTTGGTCTGCTATTCGCTTTTGAACAAAGCAGATACTCAAGCCAGATCCTCCTACAACAGAGATATGCTGGAAATGATGGAAGAGTACAAAGAGGACATCCCAATCCTCGACAAAGTCATCTATCAAAGAAAAGTCTACGCCAATGCTGCAGGCAGTGGAAGAACCGTAAGTGAACTGAAATTACGTTCGCATGAAAAGATTGCAGTACAAGAGCTAGATACTCTCATATCAACACTATTTGAATAGTTAAATGCAATCAAAATAATATTAAAGTAATGTATAGGTGATATGAAATGGCGCTCCAAAAAAAACCCAAAAACCAGCAATCTGTTTCAAATAATGAGGCAGTAGAAAACTTCATAAACTCAGCCCCCGATGCAAAAATCCCCGCGTCGAAGGGAGTAGTTAAAGGTAAAAAACAGCAGATCACAATCACGATGGACCCTGAACTGATTAAGCGTATAGATGAAGCAGCTGCAGAGAACGGGCAATCCCGCGCTGCTTTCATTAATATGTCATGCATAAACATACTGGACTATGGTTTGCAAATTGCTGGCAAGAAGAAAATCAGCGACTAAAAACATCAAAACACAATGAAAGCAATATCTATTTGATGTTGTTTTAATATTAAAACAACATCAAATCAATCTTTTCTGATTCTTACTGTTATCTTAGATTTTTTTTATCATCGCAACAGCCTCAGCCCCAGACATCTGAAACTGCACCCTGTGCCTTGCTGCGACATCGAGAGCAAACACCTTCGTATACACCTCAGTTGAGCTGATGCTCTTATGCCCCATTAAACTCTGCAGTACCTTCAGTGGTATACCGGCATAAAGCATGTGCATGGCGTAGGAATGACGGAACGTGTGCGGTGTCACCGGCACGGAGAACGTCACCCCGTCGGCCGCTGCCGCTTCAACTGCTTCGCTGAGCCAGGTGCGGACCGTCCGATCGGTAATCTCCCAGATACGCGCCTTCTCGGTTCTGCCGCTTCGCTTATTGCGTCGTTCAAGAGGTATTTTCAGCGTGGCCACCATCATCTCCAGCTGGCTGACATAGTTCGCATCGGAAAGCGGAACCAGGCGATGCACCTGACTGCCGGCAGGCGATCGGCCGGCCGTTCGGGCCGCTTTCTCCGCCCGCTGCTTGAGTGTGGCCAGCTGCACGAACGGGTAGGGTGATGCCAGAGAAAAATCCCCTCGCGTCAGCGCCAGTGCCTCATTAATACGCGCGCCCGTATTCCACAGTGTTGCCAGCAGCATCTTGCGGTGCAGATCGGGAACATAGTGGAGCAGGGCACTCACTTCCGGAGCCAACAGGTATCTGGGCAGTTCGTCCTGAACGAGAGCCATCTGACGCAGGGCCAGCGCCGCCGGATAGTCGATGGACACAGGCAACTGAGCTACCGTTCCTGGCTGCTGCCCCAGGGTAACGAGTCCGGTCATCAGTGTGACTCTCCGGCTGACGATATATTCAGTGCTGATGCGATGATTTCCCGGTTTTCCTCATTACGCCAGTTACCGAAATAGTCAACTTCCTGACGCAGGGATATGTCAGCAGCCTCTATCAGGTTCGATATTTTCTGCAGGGTATTCTGCAGCTGCTGTGCTGATATCACCCGTGGCACATCATGTTCATCCACGCCGTTGCGGTGTACAAGATCATTTCGCCAGTCTGAGATGATGCCCAGTGGCTCAGTTGGCCAGACGGGAGGGATGTGCAGCACGGCCCCGAAATAGCGCTCAATGGTTTTAACGTTATGAAATGTCATTCGGGAAACATAATTTCGGGCTGCAGGCCTGAACAGTTCAACATCCATTGTGCGGGCGGCGGTTTTATCTTTATTAGTGACCTTAGGTGCGGATTTCAGATAGTACTCATTAAGGAAACGTTTAAGGGGCCAGTCATGCTCAAGCAGAGCCCTGGCGCAGTACATCAGGTACGCCTCCATTACAGTCACGGCATGGACGAAAGACATCCTGTACACCAGTTCAGGATGCTCCTTATCGAGTAGGATATACAGCTTCTTCAGCTCCTTCTTTGCGTGTATGTAACGCTGATGAACATTGTTCAGGGAAGCCACAAAGAGCCCGTGTTCATGTTCCCACTGAGCCTGATCGGCCATCGCTTCCTGCTCCCAGCAGTACAGGTTCGCGGCCTGCTCCCATTCTTCAGAGTTGGGATTAACATCCGGGTAATTCTCCTCAAGCCATTCATTAAACCGTTCAGCTTCCAGATCCTGCATATATTCCTTCATGCTACCCATATTGCTGTGACCTCTTATAGTGTCTTAATAAAGAAGAAATCCTGCCTTCCGTATGTATTCAGCGATCGGCAGCCAGTTCTTCAGCCAGCTTCACAAACCCTTTGTGCTCAGTCTGCAGGTAATGACTGTAAATCCGGGCATCACGTTCTGTCAGTTTTGATGGATTGCCGGTGAAGTAATGCTGCAGCACCGCAATACAGTGACTGTAGGTATCGAGATCGTATTCCCAGTCGCCCAGTTCCCCGACCGCATCCAGTTCCTGGCGAAAGACGTCATACTTCCGGCCGAGGACTTCAAGGCCGAGACTGGTGGCAGCATAAATATTGTTTTCGCTAGGTACAGCGATAGCATTACGGATCTTCTCAAACGCGTAACTGAAAGTATTTTTATCGTTCAGAGCGGTAAACATGTTCTTTCCTCAGTTGATTAATTAGCTGTGCAATTTTACCACACCTTAATCATCTCCGGATGAGAGGCACTCTGTTGCACAAGTGACTTTCACAAAACTAAATTTCACATAATGAAATAATAACCAAGCTTATAGCCACTCAATTAAATTACCGGATACCTGTTTTCCAGTGATCCGATTTTTTAGCTATAGCAATATTTCCGGAAGTGTACCACGCACACGGAATAAGCAAAGCGCCAAAATCCGCTGCCGCGCGCCGGGTCACGGGGGAGTGCGGAAACACAACATATAGCGTCATTAGCAGCTGAAAACACCGCTACATCTTGTGTCTGTGGGCCGCCGCGCGGAGGGGCGGGTGAGGAAGATCCGGAACCAGGGGTTTTCGGATCTCTGCGAGAAGAGAAAGAAACTAATACTACTGGAGCAATAATTATCAGTTATTGTTGCTTTAATTACATTATTGCCTGAAAGGCAACAATCATCACACTCTGTTGCAGAAATCAGCACACCGAAAAAGAAAGCCGCCCCTCTCATGCGTAACCCGTTACATGCGCTTCGGGTTCAGATCAAATATTGATTAACCCTTGACGGAAATAAAATGAAGCCGGTACGGGATCGCCGTAATATGAATAAAATTATTCAAAGCCTTCGGGCATTCATCAGCAACTGAATAAAGGTATCAAGGAATGTATCCTGTATTTGAGAATGGCTCCTGCTGGGTCAAGGTAGATTTTCATCTTCATACCCGTGCAGATAAAGAATTTCGCTATGCCGGAGAGTCCGACAGATATATTCGCGACTACGTCAGTGCCCTGAAAGCGGCTGGAGTGGGCGTCGGCGTGATCACCAATCACAATAAATTCGATCCCGGTGAGTTTAAGGCACTGCGCAAAGCCGCGCGCCGTGAAGGTATGGAGCTGCTTCCCGGCGTGGAGCTGTCCGTTAATGATGGCCAGGCCGGTGTGCATACGCTCGTGGTGTTTGCTGATGAGTGGTTTATCAATCCGCAGCAGACAAACCATATTGAAAGTTTCCTGACGGCCACGTTTGCGGGCGTTGATAATTTTGAGAACGAAAATGCCCGTTCAACAGAAAATATCACACAGACCATCCAGCGCCTTGACCGGTACGAACGGGATTACTTTATTGTGTTTGCCCACGTGGAGGCCCCTAACGGATTATGGGGCGGGCTGAGCCCTGGCAGGATTGGGGAGCTTTTTGATAACGAGCTTATCCGCCGGCGCGTGACGGGATTTCAGAAGGTGATGACCCACGACCTGCGGATCAAAATTAAGGGCGTGCTCGGTGAACGCTATCCTGCCGAAGTCCAGGGATGCGATGCCAAAACGCTGGATAACATTGGTGTCAGAAAAGTCGCCAGCTATCTGAAACTGGGGGATTACAGTTTTGAGGCTGTCCGCTTTGCGCTGCAGGATTTCCCGCACCGCGTCAGCAGGGAGAAACCGGCACTGAGCCACAGCCATATCCGCCAGATAGCATTCGAGGGAGCCGGTTCGCTGGGCGGAACTGTGGTGAAATTATCTCCGGAGCTGAACACCCTGATAGGGATCCGCGGCAGCGGCAAATCCTCCATCCTTGAAGGGATCCGGTATGCCCTGGACATTCCCTTTGGCGAGAAGGCTTCTGACCGCGATTACAAAGAAAATCTGGTCAGTAATTTACTCAAAAGCGGGGGGAAGATTACCGTTGAGGCCGTATGCCGTCACGGGCGGGCCTATCAGATAGTCCGTATCTTCGGTCAGGAGCCGCAGGTCATTTTTGACGGACAGGCCCGGCACGGGGTGGCGCTGCGGGAAACGGTGCTGCACAAGCCGGTGTATTTTGGCCAGAAAGATCTGTCCAATACCGGTGCCGGATTTGAACATGACCTGATTGAAAAACTGGTCGGGGAGCGCCTGGCCGCCGTGCGGAACAAAATCCGCCAGCAGGAAGACGCCGTCCTTGACAGGTTACGCGAGTATCGTCGTCTGAAAACATCAGGAGAAACACTCTGTGAATGGCAGGCGAAAGAGAAGGATGCGCAGTTTCGCCTGCGCTTTTATGCCCAGCACGGTATGGAAGAAAAACTGGCGCGTCAGACCACCTTCGGACGGGATGAGCGCTACCTCAGCAGTACCACTGCACGGGCAACCCGGGCGCTGGACAGTCTGCAGGACGTGATCAGGGAAAAACTCGATGAGCTGAAGCAGGATCAGAAACATGAGTCCGCCCATAACCAGGCGGATATTGATGATTATCGTGAGGGATATGACCGCTTTACCGCGCATCTCGGCTCCCTGAACACCATCGTGGACGGCGCCCGCCGGCTTCTCAGAGAACTCGATACGAAGCAGCAGGCTTTTCTGGAGAAAAAGCTGGCGCTGACGGAGGAATTTGCCGAAATAGAGCGTGGCCTAGCTGAAGAGCTGCGGCTGGCAGGCGTGGAAAAAGCCGATCCGGCTGACTTTCTGAAGCTGAAGGCCGGGCTGGAACTTGCGCAACAGAAAATTGCCGAGCTGACCCGGGCTAAAAGCAGTCAGGCGTTACTGGAGAAAAATCTGACAGAAGCGCTGAGCCGATTACATGAACTGTGGGTGGAAGAATATCAGGAAATTGAAGCCGTACTGGCCGGCATCAGCCAGGCCGGTTCGCCTCTGAAGATCGTGCCGTGCTTTGCAAACGACAAAAAAGCCATGCAGGCCGTTCTGAAAGAGGCCTTCACCGGCAGCCGGCTGCGGGAAAGTACCTACCAGACCGTGGCTGACAGCTTCAGAGATTTTGGCGAGCTCTGGCTGAACAGGGATAAACTGCCGGGGATTATCAGCGGTTCTGCAGAGACATTCAGCATGTATCTGGAACAGCAGATAGAATCGCTGATTGTCTGGCAGATCCCGAATACCTACACCATTGAATTCCGGGGTAAGCCCCTTGAACAACATTCGCTGGGTCAGCGCGCCTCCGCTTTAATGCTGTTTGTTCTGAATCAGCAGGATAATGATGTGGTTATCATCGATCAGCCCGAAGACGACCTGGACAATCAGACGATTTATGACGACGTGATTAAAATCATCCGGGCAATGAAACCCCGTACCCAGTTTATCTTTGCCACTCATAATGCCAACATCCCGGTGCTGGGAGATGCAGAGAATGTTTGTGCCTGTAAATATGCAGGCGGAAAGATCCAGACATCCGCTGGCGGCGTGGATGCCCCGCCTGTACAACAGCACATCATTTCTGTGATGGAGGGAGGGCGTGAGGCCTTCGAGCGACGCAGGGAAGTTTATGGCTCGTGGCTCAGCAAAACCTGATTCCATCATGCTTAAGGGCATGCAGAAAAAGCCGCAAATGCGGCTTTTTCAATTTTCCGATTATACCGCTTTTCGGATCTGCGAGAGAGTTGAGAAGAATTATTTCCATTTTGGAGAGGATAGGTAGACGATTGTTACTCGTTTTGGACAAGTCAGCCTGAAGGAAAATCAGCGACGAACCGGCACTGATTATTTGCATCCTGAACGTCTGTCCTTACCTCTGACATTGCGACCATCCTTAAAGCCCGCTTTACGCAACATCAGACGTTAGTAAGTCATTCTCAATATTGCTCTAATCAAAGTGAATCCCCAGATCTGATGCAATTTATGCAAATCAAATGCTCCAGAAGACGGCTGGCAGACTATCAACAGGATATCTGTATGGCCACTCTTGCACTCTGCATTCCGATTGACGCCGCATCGTAAGTTGAAGTTTGCTAATCTTTGAGATGTAGTACCCTCTATACAGTGCGGATTTTAATTAATGGAATAAATGATTATGAGTGAAAATGATACAATCCAAAAGAAGTCTAAAAGCCAGATTAACAAAGCGGTATTCTTTACATCTGCTTTGTTAATTTTCCTTCTTGTCGCCTTTGCCGCCGTATTCCCGGATGTCGCCGACAAAAATTTTAAACTACTTCAGCAACAAATCTTCACGAATGCCAGCTGGTTCTACATCCTTGCAGTGGCCCTGATTCTACTGAGTGTCTCGTTCCTGGGACTCTCACGCTACGGTGATATCAAACTGGGTCCGGACCATGCACAGCCTGATTTTAGCTATCACTCCTGGTTTGCGATGCTTTTCTCGGCAGGGATGGGGATCGGCCTGATGTTCTTTGGCGTTGCTGAACCTGTGATGCATTATCTTTCACCTCCTGTCGGCACTCCAGAGACCGTTGCGGCAGCGAAGGAAGCAATGCGCCTGACGTTCTTCCACTGGGGCCTGCACGCATGGGCAATCTATGCCATTGTGGCACTGATCCTGGCCTTTTTCAGTTACCGTCACGGTCTGCCTTTAACGCTGCGTTCCGCACTTTATCCCATTATTGGCGAGCGCATATACGGACCTGTAGGCCATGCGGTTGATATTTTCGCCGTTATTGGCACCGTCTTTGGCGTTGCGACATCGCTGGGGTACGGTGTTTTGCAGGTGAATGCTGGTTTGAATCATCTTTTCGGGGTGCCTATTAATGAAACGGTGCAGGTGATTCTAATCGTTGTCATCACTGGTTTAGCGACGATTTCGGTGGTGTCCGGCCTGGACAAGGGAATACGTATACTGTCTGAGCTCAACCTGGGCCTGGCAGTGCTGCTGCTGGCGCTGGTCCTGTGTCTGGGACCAACCGTGCTTCTGCTGAAGTCATTTGTGGAAAATACGGGCGGTTATCTTTCTGAACTGGTGAGTAAAACTTTTAACCTTTATGCGTATGAACCTAAGTCGAGCAACTGGCTGGGGGGCTGGACATTACTGTACTGGGGATGGTGGCTTTCATGGTCGCCGTTTGTGGGGATGTTCATCGCAAGAGTCTCGCGCGGTCGAACCATTCGCGAGTTTGTCACCGGCGTGCTGTTTGTTCCCGCCGGCTTCACGCTCATGTGGATGACGGTGTTTGGTAACAGCGCAATCTATCTCATTATGAACCAGGGGGCGGCTGATCTCGCCAATACCGTTCAGCAGGATGTCGCGCTGGCCCTGTTTAATTTCCTGGAGCATTTCCCGTTTTCTTCCGTGCTGTCATTTATTGCAATGGCGATGGTCATTGTCTTCTTTGTCACCTCGGCTGACTCCGGGGCAATGGTTGTTGATACGCTGGCATCGGGTGGCGTCGCTAACACGCCTGTATGGCAGCGAATTTTCTGGGCCTCGCTCATGGGGATTGTGGCAATCGCACTGCTGATTGCGGGGGGACTGAGCGCGCTGCAAACCGTGACAATAGCGAGCGCATTACCTTTCTCAGTGATTTTACTGATATCCATATACGGATTATTAAAAGCCCTGCGTCGGGATTTGACCAAGCGTGAAAGCCTGAGCATGGCGACTATTGCTCCGACTGCAGCGCGTAACCCGATTCCATGGCAGAGACGCTTGCGCAATATCGCTTATCTGCCAAAGCGCTCTCTTGTGAAACGCTTTATGGGCGACGTTATCCAGCCCGCCATGACGCTGGTTCAGGAAGAACTGAATAAACAGGGAACGATAAGCCATATAAGTGATACTGATGACGAACGAATTCGGCTTGAAGTCGATTTGGGCAATGAGCTGAACTTTATTTATGAAGTGAGACTTCGTGGCTATAACTCACCGGCTTTCGCCATGGCTGCAATGGACAATGACGAGCAGCAAGCTGAGCAACATCGATATTATCGCGCTGAGGTCTATCTGAAAGAAGGCGGTCAAAACTATGATGTGATGGGCTGGAATCAGGAACAGCTGATTAATGACATACTGGACCAGTACGAAAAACACCTGCACTTCCTGCACCTCGTTCGTTAATACAAAAATGCCGTCCTGCCGGGCGGCATTTATTTTCCCGAACTTAATACAAGGATATGCTGAATGATTTCACGCTGGCAATGGATTCTCAGGCAGACACTTAAAAAGCTATGGTTCAGGGCAACGTTATTCGCAATGGTAGCAATAATAACGGCCCTTTTATCTATTCTTTTTAGATCAATGATCCCAGAGTCAGTATCAGTGAAGGTTGGTGCGGAAGCAGTTGATAATATTCTGAACATACTGGCATCGAGTATGCTGGCGGTGACCACATTTTCACTGAGTATCATGGTCACCGCTTACGGTTCAGCCACTACTAATGTGACGCCCAGAGCCACGCGTTTAGTTGTAGAAGACGTAACCACACAAAATGTACTGGCCACTTTTATCGGTTCTTTTCTCTTCAGCCTGGTAGGGATTATTGCCCTCAATATGGGAGCCTACGGAGAAAGGGGTAGAGTCATTTTATTCATTGTAACACTGGTTGTCATTGCCTTAATAATCATCACATTGCTTCGCTGGATACAGCATTTGACCTCTCTGGGCAGGGTAGGTGAGACAACAGCAAAAGTAGAACAGGCGGCGATCGAGACATTTATTGCGAGAGCAAAAAGTCCATGTCTTGGCGGATATCCATGGCTTGAGAACAATGAACAACCAAAAGGAACTGTTGCCGTATATCCGGAGAAAATTGGCTATGTTGAATATATTGACATGGTCAAGCTCGGCAGTCTGCTGAGCAATGATCCTCGTCATGTATATCTTGTGGCGCAGCCAGGCAGTTTCATACATCCATCGATGCCAGTTTTGTACCTGAGTTCTGGTCAGGAGTCATCAATCTGTACCGATTTACTTGAAACGATCATTGTCTCGGATGTGCGTTCATTTGCTCAGGATCCCCGATTCTGTCTCAGCGTCATGGCCGAAATAGCCTGCAGGGCCCTTTCGCCCGCAGTAAACGATCCCGGTACTGCGATTGATGTCATTGGCAGAGGTGTTCGAATACTCTCCGCTTACGCGCAGAATAAAATAGATGAAACTGAAGTGATATATCCTTCAGTACATGTTGCGCCACTTCAGATCAAAGACCTACTGGAAGACTTTTTCTTACCTGTTGCACGTGATGGTGCGAGTATGAGGGAGATTCAGATAAGAGTCCTTAAAGGACTGTCTATGCTGAGTAAGGGTTGGCCTGGGATGTTTGCTGAAGCCGCACATATACTGGCATCTGAAACATTAGAGCATGCAACTCGTACTGATCATATAGCCCATGACGAATATCTTATAAAATCAATTTATTATAATTTATTCAGTGGCGAAAATCCTAATAAAAAACCATAGTTGCGGGACAAAGGATTTGTCCTCTGGCAAGGTGAAAGCAAAGCATTCCAGTGAGAATGAGCGTCTACTTTGAGCTGTGATTTCAACTGATGGACGCAACACAATTATTGAACTCACAGCGTGAAGCGGACGTAGCTAATTTTGCACAGCCCTCGATTAGAAAATTTAAGAATCCAGCCTTCAATGGTGTCATGGCGACAGGCAATACTCCAGTCCAGTGGCATATGAAGCCACATTGTCGCTGCCGGGAATTTGTTTCACCCATTATCGCACCGGAGAACAGGCAGAAGACGAAGCAGCGCTTATGGCAGCGATCCTTGCAGATGCAATGAATGCCGGAGCTGAACGAATGGCACAGAGTTCACGGGATGTCACCATTCACCGGATGATGGTCATGGTGGAGCGTCATTTACGCGCTGCAATCTATGCATCTACCACCTCGGTACTAGTCGACGCGCAGCAGGACCATCCTTTTGCCGCAATCTGGGGGGATGGTCACGTATCATCCTCGGACGGACAGTTCTTCCCGGCTGGCGGACGGGGTGAAGCCAGCCTTGAATACAATGCAAAATACGGCAAGCGGCCAGGCGCGTCGATTTATGGCTTTTTGTCGAACTGGTTTGCGTCCTTTTTCTCCAGAATGATCCTGGCCTCTGAGAGTGAGGCGCCTTACGTACTCGACGGTTTGCTTCACAACGAAAGTTCTGTGGAGATTCATGAGCATGCCACTGATACTGCCGGTGCGACTGAAACAACATTTTCGATGTTTCACTCCTTTGGCTACAGGCTCATACCCCGCATTCACAACCTCGGGAGTCGCAGGCTGTACGTCATTACGCCCTCAGAGGAGTACAGGCCACTTGATGCTCTGATTGCCGGAAGGGCCAGGATGGATGTTATAGAGCAACGCTGGGATGAAGTGCTGCGGCTTAAGGCTTCGATCGGAGCTGGTCTGATGCCACCGTCGTTGATACTAAAAAAGCTGGCTGCCTCCCCCAGACAAAACAGGCTCAACCAAGCCCTGCGTGAAATGGGACGTATTGAACGCTCTATTTTTATCTGTGACTGGCTGCTTGATACCCGCTTACGTCGCAGATCGCATGCCATCCTTAACAAAGGTGAAAGTCGTCAAGTGCTTGCCCGCGCCATAATGGTACTGGATTAAGCTGATGAAGCCCATGGACCCGCCACCGGCGATGGTCGCCAGCGCCATTCTCGGGCACCGCCACGATGCTCCAGCTCTTGCCCGACTGCAGGAAGCCGGGGATTAATCTACCCGTGTTTTCCGGTTTCAGCCCCCGCCCGCTTAAAAAACTGTTCACGGCTAACCAGTGCTGGACGTCTTTCCTCGACGCCGGTGGTTTGCGCGGTATCGAAGTCGAAGCCGTCACCAAAATGCTCGCCTGCGGGACCCGCATCGGCGGCGTGAAGGAATATGGCTGCGATAATCCTGACTGCCACCATGTTAAATATATCACCAACGCCTGCCACAGCCGTACCTGCCCCTCCTGCGGGAAAAAGGCCACTGACCTCTGGATTGCCGCTCAGCTTAACCGCCTGCCGGACTGCGACTGGATACACCTGGTCTTCACCCTCCCCGACTCGCTGTGGACTCTGTTTGAGGTCAACCGCTGGCTGCTCAACGACCTCTGCCGCCTCGCTGTCGATAACCTGCTGAATGCCGCCGGCAAAAGGGCGCTGGATATCGGTATTTTCTGCGCGATTCACACTTATGGACGTCGTCTCAACTGGCACCCTCATGTCCACGTATCTGCCACCTGCGGCGGCATCAATGCGCTCGGAAAGTGGAAGAAAATCAGCTTCCGCAAGGATGCCATGCGCACCCGCTGGATGTGTAATATCCGCCAGTTGCTGCTGAGCGTCTGGTCTGAAAGTATTGCAATACCATCCTCTCTCACCCATATCACCACCGAATCACAGTGGCGCAGCCTGGTTCTGACCACCGGCGGCGATTACTGGCATGTATACATGTCAAAAAAGACGGTCGGGGGCAAAAACACCGTGAAATACCTGGGCCGTTACCTGAAAAAGCCGCCGATTGCAGGCTCGCGGCTGGCACACTATGCCGGAGGCACCATGCTGATCTTTCGCTACCACGACCACAATACGGGAAAGCAGGCCACGGAAACGCTGACGCAGCGGGAAATCGTGGCGCTGCTGAAACAGCACATCCCGGAGAAGTTTTTACGGATGGTGCGCTATTTTGGTTTTCTGGCCAACCGGGTGTGCGGAGAAAAGCTGCCGGTGGTCTACAGCGCGCTGGGGATGGAAAAACCGGAGCCGAAGGTGTGCTATGCGCAGATGAGTAAGCAGTTCCTGCGGCGAGACCCGTTTGAATGCGTGCTGTGTGGAGGCAGGATGGTCTACCGTCGTGCAATATCGGGGCTGAATGTGGCAGGGCTGAAGAAAAATGCGCGGGATATCAGTCTGCTGAGGTATATCCCAGGCTGATGCAGAATAAATGTGCCTGTAATTCGGGGGGGAGTATAAAAAACAGCCCGCCGCGGTATAAAAATCGACCTCGTGTAGAGAGAAATACCGGAGTGATGGGAAAAACGGTTTACCGCACGAGGCATAAGTTGCGGACAGCAGTATCGCCTAGTTTTTCAATTTACTATACGTCAAGGTTCTTAGTGAGCCGTTTTTAAAAGAAATGATAAGATAACATTGTTTATAAATTGTTGATGTTTGATTTAGTAGCATATGAAATCCAGCAGCTTTATAGGGTTTTCCTTTTATCTCTGCTTGCTGGGTTCCAGAAACGTTAAATTTTAAACGGAGGGGGCTTTTGTTTAAGGCAAATCATGTTCCGGTATTAATGTATCATCATGTCAGCCATTGCCCTGGGCTGGTTACACTTTCTCCCGAGACATTCCGGAAACAAATGAAATGGTTGGCTGAAAACAACTGGAAAACACTGTCATCAGATGAACTGGAGTTTTTTTATCGGGGTGGAAAACTTCCCCGTAAAAGCGTTATGTTGACATTTGATGATGGATACCTTGACAACTGGTTTCAGGTATATCCTTTATTAAAAGAGTTTAATCTTAAAGCACATATTTTTTTAATTACCGGTTTTATTGGGAATGGTCCGGTTCGTCACTCTCCTGGAAAGGAATATTCTCATCGCGATTGCGAACATCAAATAGCAACCGGGAATGCTGATAATGTTATGCTTCGCTGGTCTGAAGTGAACGAAATGTTGCAATCTGGTCTGGTCGAATTTCATCTTCATACGCATACTCATACACGTTGGGATAAAAAGTTCAGTTCACGAGAAGAACAGTGTAAACATCTTCGACAGGACTTATTGAGCGGGAAAGAATATTTAAAAGAAATGACAGGGAAATGCAGTAAACATTTGTGTTGGCCGGAAGGTTATTATAACAAGGATTATATTCAGGTCGCTGAAGAACTTGGATTCTATTATTTATATACAACAGAAAGAAGAATGAATGCTCCTGCTAAAGGAACTGCTCGGATAGGAAGAATAAGCACCAAGGAACGGGAGAATTGTGCATGGCTGAAAAGACGACTTTTTTATTATACAAGACCGTTTTTTTCATCGTTGCTGGCCCTTCATAAGGGGCCAAGATTACCGGATGATTAATAATGAATATACTATTTACGGAATCATCACCGAATATAGGTGGTCAGGAATTACAGGCTGTTGCTCAAATGAAGGCCCTGAAGAAAATGGGGCATTCAGTTATGCTTGTCTGCAGGGAAAACAGCAAAATTGCTTTTGAAGCCAGTAAGTTTGGAATTGATATCACATTCGCGTTATTTCGAAACAGTCTTCACATTCCTACTGTATGGAGATTACTCGGAATAGTTCATAGTTTTCAGCCCGATGCAATCGTTTGTCACAGTGGACATGATAGCAATATTGTTGGTTTGGTACGGTTATTCACCAGGAAACATCCATTCAGAATTATCAGGCAAAAGACATATTTGACACGAAAAACAAAAGTTTTTTCAATAAATCATTTTTGCGATGAGGTGATTGTTCCCGGAACAAGTATGAAGACACATCTGGAGCAGGAAGGATGTCGAACTCGGGTTACTGTTGTGCCTCCAGGCTTTGATTTCCAGAAATTATACGTTGATTCCCGAAACAGTTTGCCTCCGAGTGTTCTTTCCTGGCTGGCGTCCCGAAGGGGATGCCCCGTTATTGCTCTGGTAGGAATGTTGCGCCCGGAAAAAGGGCACGAATTTATGTTGAATTTACTGTTCCATTTAAAAATGAATGGACGACAGTTCTGTTGGTTGATTGTGGGGTTTGGTTCGCCTGAACTGCGGGAGCATTTACAGTATCAGATTGGCAGTATGGGCATGCATGATGATGTTTTTATTGCTGACAATGTTTTTCCTGCCGCCCCCGTATATCGGGTTGCCAGTCTGGTGGTTCTGCCTTCAGAAAACGAATCTTTTGGTATGGTACTGGCAGAAGCATCGGCATTTTCTGTGCCTGTAGTGGCCAATCAGATTGGTGGAATCCCTGATGTTATTCAGAACAACCAGACCGGGACATTGTTACCAGCAGGTAATAAGCACGCATGGATGTGCGCCCTGAATGATTTTTTTAATGACCCTGGGCGTTTTTATCAGATGGCTCGCCTGGCAAAACAGGATATAGAAGAGCGGTTTGATATTAATAAAACTGCGTTAAAAATTCTCACATTAGCGAAGCACAAGTAACAATATGTTTTCTGTAAGTAACTTATCATTTATCGGTTTCCTTAAAAGGATTGCTTTTTCCTCAGATTCACTACCGGGGAAGTGGGAACACAGAAAATTTCGGTTCATGTACATTTTGCGATGTGCTATAAATCCGGTTGCCAGTATTCGATATTATTACGAACTGCGTTCCTTGCAGTGCATTGAGGATATTCTGGCAATACACCCCACGTTGCCAGCAAGAATTCATCGCCCTTATTTGCATAAAGGGGGAAGCGCCTGGACCCGGGGACAATATATTCTTGAGCATTATCGCTTTGTGCAAAATTTGCCAGAAAAATATTCTGAATTTTTGTTTCCACAAAAATCGGTATCATTAGTCCAATTCATCGGGAAAGATGGAGAGAATTTTGATATCCAGTGTTCTCCCAGTGGTTTTGACCGGGAAGGAGAGTTGACGTTGTCATTGTTTTTCAATAAAACAGTGATTGCCCGGTTAACATTTTCAGTCATTCTGACTCAAAATGGATACACCGCTTTTATTGGCGGATTGCAGGGAGCCCCTAAAAATACCGGACCTGATGTTATTCGGTGCGCAACCCGGGCCTGTTATGGGCTTTTCCCAAAACGGATTATTTTTGAAGCATTTTGTGCGTTGATGAAAGCTTGTAATGTCTCTGAGTGTCTGGCAGTCAGTGAGCACAGTCATGTTTTCCGGCAATTGAGATACCGGTATCAGAAACGCAAAACCTTTGTTGCGGTCTACAGTGATTTCTGGGAGTCTGTAGCAGGAAAAACCTGTGGTGACTGGTACAGATTACCAACACAGGTGGTTCGAAAGCCGCTAAGCGATATAGCCAGTAAAAAACGCTCTGAGTACCGAAAACGATACGCTTTGCTGAATTATATCCATGAAACTACTATCCGCTCTTTGGATGCATATCCTGTAAACTCAGAACATCAGGACGGCTTTGTTGAATAAATCAGATTTCGGGTAAGTCTCCCCCGTAGCGGGTTGTGTTTTCAGGCAATACGCACGCTTTCAGGCATACCTGCTTTCGTCATTTTGGGGTCCGCTTGGAAAACGGAATCTATGGTCACTCCCGTTTTTGCAACACCGATTTTGACGACAAGTTGGCTTGCTTGAATCTATCCGGCGTCTGAATGGGATTTTATTCCCGCGCCTTGATGAGTTCCGCGCCTGATGAACCTCCAGAAAATATACGGCTTCAATGAGCCTTTCCGTTTTACAGGTTCCTCAACAGGCCGGTGGGCCGTTAGTATCATCAATATCAGTATTCGCAAAACCAGATCAGTAATTCTTTAAACCGGTGTATTTCTGCCGTTATGCTACATAAGTTTGCTGTCGTGCCGTTAGGGCCCAGGCTATTCTGGCCAGCTTGTTTGCCAGAGCACAAGTGACGACAAAGTTGCTTTTCCGGCACAGTAAATCCCTGACCCAATCGGCCAATTTGCCAGACTGGTGTTCCAGTTTTTGTATGAATACCCTGGCACATTGAACCAACAAAGTTCGGATCTTTTTATTACCTCGCTTACTAATTCCCAGCAATGTCGTCCTACCTCCCGTGCTGTACTGCCGAGGTACAAGCCCTGTTGCCGCCGCAAAGTCACGGCTGCTGGCGTACTGCTTCCCGTCGCCAATCTCAGTTGAAATAGTACTCGCTGTCAGTGTTCCGACGCAGGGAATGCTCAGCAAGCGCTGTCCAACCTCATCTTCGTCCAACTTTCGTTTCAACTGGGATTCCAAATCTTTAATCTGCTCAACAAGATAGTGATAATGCTGTTGTAATTTCAGCAATAACTGGCTGAGGTAAAGAGGCAAACTATTATCCTCAAGAATGGTACTCAGTCGGCTAATAACGGCAGCTCCTCGGGGAACGCTAATGCCAAATTCCAGCAGAAAAGCATGCATTTGATTGGTTGTTTTTACCTTATCCTGAACCAGGGATTCACGGACACGATGCAGAGCCCGCATTGCCTGCTGAGATTCCGTTCTGGGCTGCACAAAACGCATAGACGGACGCGATGCAGCTTCACAAATAGCTTCGGCGTCGACAAAGTCGTTTTTATTGCTTTTAACGAACGGGCGGACAAATTGTGGTGATATCAGCTTTGGGGAATGCCCCAACTCTTCCAACTTGCGTGCCATAAAGTGAGAACCGCCACAGGCTTCCATTGCGATGGTTGTAGCGGGGCATGTCGCCAAAAATTCGATCAACTTTGGCCGGGTAAATTTTTTACGGTAAACAGCCTTCCCGCGACGATCCTGGCAATGAATATGGAAAGAGTTTTTACCCAGATCGATACCAATGAGCGCAATGTTTTCCATGATAGTTCTCCGAATGAAAGCCTGTCCTCAGCATAGTACCGGGAAGGAGGGAGTGACCATCTCATTAATTATCCCACGCTAAGACTATATTTTGTACAGCAGTGGAGAAGGATGAGAGACCAGCAGTTCATTAACAGGGACTCCTTTTTGCTTAAGCGGCTCAATGGTTCATTCTATATAAACCGTATTCCAGAGTGTTATCGCCGCCGTATGTAGTGTCAGCGCCGGTGGCGTGGTAACACTGATCCTCCCACCCCCAGATCCCTGATTTCATTCAGCCGGTGCATGAAGGATGCTCGCCCAAGGGCCTCACCCTTATTCAGCCCCGCCTGTATGCATCGGCCTAAGCCTTTATCGCAAAATCAGTCCAGCATAAACAGCGTCCGATCTCTGCAGAAAATCGCCCTCTGCGCTACGAGTTTGAACGCATTTACTCTGTTTATAGGTAACATTCGCTCCACGATATAATGATATCGGCAACGTATTCAGCATCCTGAGCATGAGTCAGAAGGTGATCCGCCTTACCCAACGAAATGAAACTCTTGGGATGCTTTGCTGCTTTGAATATTTTTTCGGCCTGCTCAATTAACACAGTATCATCTTCAGTCGCATGAAAAATAAGCAGAGGCTTGTTCATGGCGAACACCTTATGAGCGATTTTGTGTTCCTGAATATTGTCCAGCATCTGTTTCTTTAAGGTAAATACCCGCCCGGCCAGCTCAACGGGATAGGCTCCATGCTGGTTAATGTTTTCAACATCATCCTTAAAAAGACGTTTTACGTGTGTCAGTTCTCCGGGTGATCCTATGGTGACAACGGCCTTTGCCTCAGGAACTTCGCCGGCAATAGACAGAATGGCCGATCCCCCCAGGCTATGGCCGATGAGCAAAGAAGGCGCTTCGTACTGTCGGCGGAGATAATCTACCGCGCAAAGCAGATCCGAAATATTGGATGAGAAGTTGGTGTTGGAAAAATCCCCTTCGCTGTTTCCCAGACCAGTAAAATCAAACCGGAGAACGGCGATAGCATTCTCTGTCAGTTTCCGCGCAATACGCGCCGCGCCTTTGAGGTCTTTGCCACACGTAAAACAATGAGCTAACAGCGCAAACGCTTTAGGATTTTCAGGAAGTTCAAGCAATCCGGCCAGTTCTTCACCAGCCGCATTTTTGAACGTAAATTTTAGTTTTTTCATAGGATATTCCAGGTCTTAAACTGATTTCATATGTTTGATCGCAGGGAAAAATAATCTTCTGCTCTGCATCTGGCATTACGCGTTTTCCTTCCTCTACTGGGGATGTGAAACAGAATTCATTCCGAATGCCTGTCCTCACCTTCCAGTTTGAAAGCTGATTATTGCTTCCTGTTCGGTGATCACTTACGCTATGCTACCAACTAGATGGTAGCTTACAAGAATTTTATGAGGTCTCACTGAATGGCCAATTGCGCGCTCATTCTTAAAATATCCCTGGCAATGCTGGCGTTTGCTGCAAACTCTATTCTGTGCCGTCTGGCCCTGCAGGGAGGCCACATTGATCCCCTTTCATTCAGCAGCCTCAGGCTGGCCAGTGGTGCACTCGTCCTGTCACCTTTCTTGTTTTATCACGCAAAAACTACATTATCGCTGTGGCGTCCGCTGAGCGGATTTTACCTCATGGTGTACGCAGTGCTCTTCTCTGTCGCCTATATCCATCTCGATACCGGGGCAGGTGCGCTGTTACTTTTTGGTGCCGTACAGTTTGCGATGGTGATCCACGGATTATTTAAAGGGGAATCACTCTCCGTTACCGGCTCCTCATCGTGTATAACCCCTTTCTCTCTGGCCGTTTTGTCCTGTCAGGATGTCGTCAGAACCCGGCATAACACCCTGTGCCGGGAACACAAAAGGCACGGATGAACAGGTCGTGAATATTCTTAGTGAAGCCTGCTGATGACATGTCTGGCGACAAAAAAATGCCGCCCTTAAGGGGCGGCTTATGCCAGCGTCACGGGGTTATCGTCTGACCGCCATGATGCCCGCATCGACATCCCAGATAGCGCCCGTCACCCATGAGGTTTTGTCAGACAACAGGAAGAGAATAGTGTTTGCCACATCTTCGGCAGTTCCGACGCGTCCCAGCGGGTGGAAATCGTTCAGCGACTTCATAGCATCTGCGATATCCGCTTTGTCCATGAAGCCTTCGTATATCGGCGTATGAACAATCCCGGGAGACACCGCGTTGACACGAATACCCGCGCTGGCCAGCTCAATCGCCAGATTACGCGTCAGGGCATGCAGACCCGCTTTTGCCATTGAATAGGCCGAGGCCGGCGAGTCACCCAGTGCAGCCTGAGCACCAATCGAACCGACGTTGACGATAGACCCTTCGAGCTTCGCGGCGAGCATGTTCTTCACGACATCCTGTGTAATAAAGAACGTGGCTCGGTTCAGCGAAAGATACATGTCATAATCGGCAAAGCTGTGCTCGGTAAATCCTTTGGGCATGAAGATACCGGCGGCATTCACCATCAGGCTGATATCGCGATGGTGAGCATTAATTTCCTGACGGATAGTTTCCATACCTTCTTCGGTCATCAGGTTCGCCGCGATGACCGCAACCGGTCCCAGAGGGCTCAGTTCTTTTTGCACCGCTTCGGCTTTGTCTTTTTTATTCCCGGTCAGCACGACACTGCCGCCCGCTTCCAGTACCATGCGTGCCACGGCCAGGCCCATGCCGCTGGTACCGCCGACGACGAGCAGTTTTTTACCTTTGAAAAAAGTGTTCATTTTCTGACTCCATTACTGGTGGGTAAGACGTTGCCGGCAGCGTGAAACTGCCGGCGGTTGACGGATTAAATACTGCAGCCATCCGTTCCGCAGGTCTGACCCGCAGTGGCTGAAAATTCGGTTTGCTGTTCATCCCAGACCTGACGCAGGGCATTCAAAAAGTTATCTGCTGCCTGAGCCCCGCTGATGGCATATTTTTCGTTCATCACAAAAACCGGAACGCCGCTGAGGCCAATAGACTGTGCGTGGGCTTCATCGTCGGAAACGGTGGCGCGAAAATCGTCATTTTCCAGGGCGGCTTCAGCGTCAGCTTTCGGCATACCGGCTTCTACGGCCATGGCAACGAGCTGCTGACGGTCAAAGAGAGAGCGACCTTCGGTGATACTGCCATGATAAAAACGTTCTTCCACCGCGTCCGCAATTCCGGCCTTACGCGCGGCAACCAGCAGGGTGTGTGCATCTTCTGTATCACCAAACATCATGCCGTCGAAGTTGTAGATCAGACCTTCAGATTTACCGGCGGTGCCCACCTGATTCATCATCAGCTCCGCTGAATGCTGACTGCCCAGCTTTTTAACGATGGCATCCTTAAAAGGCATCGCGGGAGTACCACCGGCCAGACGGTAGCTGTGATGGCGGATCACCACCTGGTCGCGAAATTCAAAGCGATTCAGACCCTGTTCAAATCTTTTTTTAGCAATCCAGCACCACGGGCAGACCAAATCTGACCAGATATCGATGGTAAGGGTGGGTTTCAGCGTTTGCATAATGATTCCTCAAAGACGTTGGGCGGTCGGATCTCACTTATCAGAGAACCGCGACCGTATGGGATTTATTGCGCCTGCCAGACCGGGTAATCGGTATAGCCTTTTTCCGGGGAACCACTGACGCCGTAGTAGGTGGCGCGGTCACTTTCTGCCAGTGGCCAGCCGTTTTGCATTCTTTCAACCAGATCCGGGTTAGCGATGTAGGGCACACCAAATGCCACCAGATCCAGCTCATCATCTTCCAGAGCCTGCTCTGCGATATCACGGGTAAAACCGCCGGCAGCGATGATGGTGCCTTTAAACGTGTTGCGAAAACGGCGGCGGAAGCCTTCCGGAAGTGGCGCTTTGGTGTACACCGGCTGATAGTAAAGGTGTACGTAGGCCAGTTCCCGCTGACCGAGCGCGTCGGTGATGGCTGACCAGGTTTGCTCTTCACCTTCATACGGCGCGAGGTCATAAATGCGGCCGAACGGTGACAGGCGCACGGCAACGTGGCTGTTACCCACGGCTTCCGCCACGGCGTCAATGGTCTCCAGCAGGAAACGCTGACGATTTTCCACCGAGCCGCCGTATTCGTCGGTGCGGGTGTTCAGTTCGCTACTGAGGAACTGGTCAAAGATGAATCCGTTTGCCGCCATGATTTCCACGCCGTCAAAGCCGGCTTCCATCGCCAGGCGTGCGGAGTGCACGAAGTCTGCAGTGATGCGTTTAACTTCATGCGTTTCCAGCGCGCGTGGCTGGCTTGGTACAACCGGGCCCGGTTCTCCGGATTCGGTCAGCGCAAAAACGGTGGTATTGACCGCCTGAACGGTGCCCGCTGAAACCGGCGCTATGTGGCCTGGCTGAAGAGAGACGTGAGACATACGGCCGACGTGCCAGAGCTGCGCGAAAATACGGCCACCTTTGGCGTGAACCGCTTGTGTCACCTTACGCCAGCCCTGGACGTGTTCGTCGTTGTAGATACCAGGGGTATAAAGGTAACCCCGGCCTTCTTCTGAAACCGGCATCCCTTCGGTGATGAGCAGGCCAGCAGAAGCACGCTGTGCATAGTACAAAGCCACGACCTCATCCGGCACGTCATTCATGGTGCGGGTGCGGGTCATCGGTGCCATGACTACACGGTTTTTTAACGCCAGGCCAGACAGATTGTAGGGGGTGAAAAGCTTACTCATCGTATACCTCACAAAAAACAAAAAGGAGTATCCCGGCAGGGATTTGCACAGCCCGGCAGTATCATCGACTGGACGTCGCGCACTGGAGTTGCATAAACATCTGATGGGTGGCAATATACCAACCATCTAGTAGGTAGGTCAATGGCTGTGTCGTATTTTTTTGTCATAACGCAGCCATTTCTGAATTGTCACTCATTTTGCGAGGTCATCACCATGCGTACATTAACAGCTTATAACGAAGATAATTTCCGCCAGATAGAGCAGTACAAAGGAATATCGGTGGTACGTTTCTCTGCACCCTGGTGTCCGCCCTGTCAGGCCAGCGAAGAAATGTTCAGTCAGTTTGCAGACCGGCTCGATAGAGATATTCAGGTGGGGAAAGTCAATGTAGATCAGGCGCCGGTGCTGACAACCAAATACGAGATCTGGGGGCTGCCGTCTGTGCTGATATTTCATGAAGGGCAATTAGTTAAACGCATACCGGGTGTGAAACCTGCATCGGTATATGCTCAGGCTATTGCGGACATAAAAAAAGGGCAGTAATGCCCTTTTAACGTGGAATTTATTAATGCTTAACCGCGTGCCTGACCGACGGCATCCAGAGTGCGGGCTGAATAAATGACCGCCGCGCCAGCGTTGAGGTTAATCGCCACGCCCAGCGCTTCAGCAATTTCAGCGTCGGTTGCACCGGCTTTCACAGCTGCGTCGGCGTGAAAAGCAATACAGCCGTCGCAGCGGGTTGTGACTGCGCACGCCAGGGCAATGAGTTCACGCACTTTTGCGCCCAAAAGGTCAGTTTTGTTACCTGCGTTGCCCAGGGCAACCACGCCTTTCATGGTCTCGGGGGTCAGTTTGCCCAACTCGCCTAAACGTTGCATTAACTCTGAGCGATAGTTGTTCCAGTCCAGCATAGTGTCATTCTCCTGAATGAGGGGTATTAAGAAGCAGTTTTATATACTTAAGGCTGTTGGCGAAGACTTCGGGTCTGGCCGTTGCATGCGCCACTACGCTTGAGCCTTCACAGACATTAATGATCATCAAAGCAATATCTGATGGTTCGGCATGGGATGAAAACTCACCTGACTCCATGCCCGCCCTGACGACTTTTGTGAGCCACTCGATTTGCATATCGAAATAAAGTGATGTCTGTACAGTAATTGCCTGAGGCAGATTGGCGGTCTCTGCTGACAACGCACAACACAGTGGCAGTAGCGAAGCTTTATGGCTTTGCGCGAAGATATCGATGTAAGCCGCAATTCTTCTCTCCGCGCTTTTCTCAGTCGCCTCTATCTGCTCAAATACGCGTTGTGTATCAGAGAACGCCTGTATTACCACCTGCTCACCCAGAATATCTTTGGTCGGGAAATGGTGATGAATACTGGCCTTGGTGATACCCACTATTTTTGATAAATCAGCATAGCTGAATGCTGAATACCCTTTTTCGCGCATCAGGTGTTCTGCTTCGCTGAGCAGCCGTTCCCGTGTCATGGTTGTCATAATTACTCCATATAATCTACTAGTTGATAGATTATATTGTTGCTATTTTTCCGTAGCAAGTTGTATCACTGACTCAGTATCGTGCAGAGCTGAACGTCACTGCCATCCTGCATTCTGAATGGCAGCATTACATCTCTGACATCACGCCAGGCGTGTAATCATTTCAACCGGATTAGCCAGAGTATCGTGGATTGGCGAATTCTTTTGCATTTCGCTGACCAGCGCTTCTAACTCCTCGCGACTGGCGGTCTTGCTCGTAAGGTGAACATCGACGCGAATAGATTTCGCACCTTTACGCACGTTGCTGTCCAGCCCAAGGAAGCCGTTGAGGTTGATATCGAAATTAAGATCCAGCTCGATACCGTCCAGGTCGATCCCTTTTTCAGCAGCCATCATGGTAAGGGTGGCGGTATAACAGCCAGCCAGCGCCTGCATGATGTATTCAGTCGGGCTCATGCCGGTATCGGTGCCGAGTAAACCTGCGGGTTCATCACCGATATTAGAAAATTTCCCCACACGGCAGGTATCGATAACGCCGTTCTGGATTGTGGCGCCGGTCTCTGTGCGAACGGTTAATCCGCCGCTGGAACGGGCTTTCATCTGGAAAGTCAGGTTACCCAGGCCAGGCTGGCTGCGAACTGCTTCACGGGTATTGTGGATCGCAGCTGCGTCTGCAGAAGGTTTAACGGTAGTAGACATAATGGCTCCTGTAATTTCTTGATAAAAGGTATAGCTGGTGTAATCAGTACCAACCATCTAGTTGGTAGATTAATATCGCGAACCTCTTTTGTCTACTCTTTAATAAAAAATAGGGGGAAAAGAACCCAGCAGGCTGTTTTATTTCATAATAACCATTTGATTTTTTTTATAATCTTCCCAGCCGCTCACTCTTGCAGCAATCCAGCCTTTACCCGAAGGATAGTCTGGCGGGTGGTATTAAATTCCCGGGCAATAGCACTGATACTGATGCCAGCATTTAGGCGCTCTGTCACTGTTTGCTTTTGTTCCTCGCTCAGGATGGGGGGGCGACCGAAGCGTTTTCCAGCCGCTTTTGCCCTCGCAATACCTGAATACGTTCGCTCAAGCAGCAAATCCCGCTCAAACTCCGCTACAGCAGAAATTACCTGCATAGTCATTTTTCCGGCCGGACTGGTCAAGTCAACGCCTCCGAGTGCGAGACAATGAACGCGAATATCTAAAGCCGCCAGTTGCTCTACTGTTTTTCGGATATCCATCGCATTACGACCCAGACGGTCAAGTTTGGTGACAATCAGTACATCCCCATTTTCCATGCGATCTAGCAACCGGATAAATCCGGGGCGTTCGCTGGCAGCAACCGAGCCACTGATATGCTCCTCAATAAGTCGTTGGGATCTGATGGCAAAACCCGCCGCTTCAATTTCACGACGCTGGTTTTCTGTGGTCTGTTCCAGAGTTGAGACCCTGCAGTAGGCAAAAACACGTGACATGGGAAACTTTCCGTACGAAATGGATGTCCGAATTATAACGTGTGTCCGAAATTAATTTCACTAAGTTTCGGACATGTGCTGTAAGTGGTGTACGAAACCGACCGATTTCGGTCAGTGCAAAGTGATAACTTAAATGAACTATATGCAGGGGAGGCATTTATGCCACGGAGACAAATACTCAGTAGTGAAGAAAAAGAACGCTTGTTGGTTGTGCCGGATGATGACGTTCTTCTGACGCGCATGTGCTTTTTGAACGAACATGACCTCGCGCTTATTAATAAACATCGCAGGCCAGCTAACCGCCTGGGTTTTGCTGTTTTACTTTGTTATTTGCGAGGACCAGGATTTCCACCCGACAATAATGAGTCCCCTCACTACGGGGTTGTTTCCCGGCTTGCGGCTCATTTGAAACTTCAGCCTGATCTGTGGGCAGAGTATGCATCAAGAGAGGTCACCCGCTGGGAACATCTGGCTGAACTCTACCGCTACCTTGAATTATCTCCCTTCAGCCGGGCGCTGCAAAAAAACTGTATTCGCCACCTTTATCCCCACGCCATGCGGACAGACAGAGGTTTTTTACTTGCGGAAGAAATGCTCTCCTGGCTCCACAGTAATAAGATTATTTTCCCCTCTGTTGAGGTGATCGAACGAACCCTTGCTGAAGCAACAACGCTTGCTGACAGAGCGGTTTTTTCTGCGCTGACCGAGCAGCTTGAACCGGGGCAAAAAGCGGCACTGGACCGCCTGCTGGTATCTGAGGGTGAACAACCTTCACGACTGGCCTGGTTGCTTCAGCCTCCGGGAAAAATAAACGGCAAAAATGTCCTGCAACATATCGACAGGTTAAATGCGATAGAGTCGCTGGCACTGCCTGACGGTATTACGCTTTCCGTGCATCAGAACCGGCTCCTGAAACTCGCACGCGAAGGCAGGAAAATGAGTAGCCGGGACCTGGCAAAATTCACGGATGTTCGCCGTTATGCCTCGCTGGTTTGTATTATATCGGAAACCAGAGCCACCCTGACTGATGAAGTTATTGATCTGCAAGCCGTGTCGAGGGCGTCAACTCCTGGCTGGATGCCTTCATATCGGATTCCAAGCGGTGGTTTACCAAACCAGTATCATTCTCAAATGTGCTTGCATTTTCCTATCGTAGCAATCCGAAAGATTTAGATGATATCAAGTCCAGTCTGTAACGTCAGTGATATAAAAGGATATGATTGTCTGATGTCTGTCACTGACCATTTTACGGATAGAAACAGAGTAAAAATTCATATAGACAATTACTTAACAAAAATGAGGCAAATTAACCCCCTTATTTGTCGTTTTGTTCATGATAATAGACGCTATCCTACTGGAACCCTGACGTACACAGAACCAGGACACAAATATTCGACCATTCTTCCCCCGTGAGGAATGGTCTTCTTTTTCATCAATTACCCAGCAATTTCCCCGATAACTCTTGTATTTCCCTGCCCAGTATAGCGTAGTATTTAGTCCCAAAGAATAACGATTAGCAGCACCCGAAACACTTATGTTACATTGCGTAATGATAACGCAACATAGCTATCTAAACCTTAAACTGGTATGATATTTGCGAACTGGTGAATATATAACATCAGACAGTGTATTGAAGCGGTCCAGGGGATGTCACCGGGCCGTTTTTTTTATTTGAAGGTATTATTAACTGAAATACTGATAATGATATATTCAGAGATTTGAAGTTGTCCCTTAAAAGTACTGTAAGAAATTGATCTTTTAATACTTAATCTAAATAGGTTAGGTATGACCGTGCCCAGGGAACAGCCGTGAGGATGGATTATCGTAACTACAAATTGTGTAAACACAAAAAGAGTATGTACTTTCCGGCCTTCAGCCAAAAGATATTCACTCACCACGCTGTCCAGCGCGTTCAAAATCATGTCTGGTAATACGTTAAACTGAACCGCAACAAGCCAGTCTATATAACAGCCTGAAAAAAATGAAAAAATAAATCATAAGAATTCTAAAGTATATCTGCGTATATGCCGATACACCTATATATTTACCATGGAGGTTCTATGTCTATATCAATACAAACTAATACAAGTATAAAAAGTTCTAACAGTTCAGCTAATAGTGAATCATCTCAGATATCACAAATTTTAAAGAAGATACAGTCACTTACAGAAAAACTTGGTAAGGTGTCGTCAGAAGATGGTATGACAACAGATCAGAAGAAAGAGATGGTGGCTATCATACAAAAGCAAATTCAAAGTTTGTCTGCTCAATTACAACAGTTACTAAAACAGCAGGCTGAGAAGCAGGACAAGGAAACGCAGACTCAGTCAGGTAAAAGGGAAGATAAGAACCTCGAAAATACTATTGATGTTTATGTATGAATAGGTATTCCGGTGTGGACAACCCTCACAACCGTTGAATAATTTTGGCCTCGTGACGAGGCCTATTCAAAGGTCTCCGGACAGACGTCACCGAGATGACCGTGGCGCCGGACCCTTTAAATCATTCAATTAATAACCTTACTTGTAGAGGTTCTCTCACTGGCACTGTTGCAAATAGTCGGTGGTGATAAACTTATCATCCCCTTTTGCTGATGGAGCTGCACATGAACCCATTCAAAGGCCGGCATTTTCAGCGTGACATCATTCTGTGGGCCGTACGCTGGTACTGCAAATACGGCATCAGTTACCGTGAGCTGCAGGAGATGCTGGCTGAACGCGGAGTGAATGTCGATCACTCCACGATTTACCGCTGGGTTCAGCGTTATGCGCCTGAAATGGAAAAACGGCTGCGCTGGTACTGGCGTAACCCTTCCGATCTTTGCCCGTGGCACATGGATGAAACCTACGTGAAGGTCAATGGCCGCTGGGCGTATCTGTACCGGGCCGTCGACAGCCGGGGCCGCACTGTCGATTTTTATCTCTCCTCCCGTCGTAACAGCAAAGCTGCATACCGGTTTCTGGGTAAAATCCTCAACAACGTGAAGAAGTGGCAGATCCCACGATTCATCAACACGGATAAAGCGCCCGCCTATGGTCGCGCGCTTGCTCTGCTCAAACGCGAAGGCCGGTGCCCGTCTGACGTTGAACACCGACAGATTAAGTACCGGAACAACGTGATTGAATGCGATCATGGCAAACTGAAACGGATAATCAACGCCACGCTGGGATTTAAATCCATGAAGACGGCTTACGCCACCATCAAAGGTATTGAGGTGATGCGTGCACTACGCAAAGGCCAGGCCTCAGCATTTTATTATGGTGATCCCCTGGGCGAAATGCGCCTGGTAAGCAGAGTTTTTGAAATGTAAGGCCTTTGAATAAGACAAAAGGCTGCCTCATCGCTAACTTTGCAACAGTGCCGTAAAGGCGGCCTTATCCACCATTTCCCGAACAAGCAGGCGCTAATATTCGCCCTGTTCGCGCGTCTGCTGGCAATCATGGAAGAAGCGATTACCGCGCTGATGCAACAGGATGGCGTGAGCTATGGCCGGTTTACCCGCGCCTATCTGAACTATCTGGCGGATCTCACGGACACCCATGAAAGCCGCCAGCTTATGGTTTTGTCGCTGGCAATGCCCGATGAACCGGTGCTGCGCAAATGCTGGCGCGACTGGATGCTGGAGAAACTGGCGCAGGGCGATGAGCTGGATAACAGCCCAACCGGCACGCTGGTGCGCTACGCCGCTGACGGCATCTGGCTTTCGGAGTTGACGGAAGGGATCACCATGAGCGCCGACCACCGTCGCGCGCTGGTTGACTCCCTGAATAAAATGACGCTTCCCGCGTGAAGCACAGACTGAGGCCGCGATGCGCTACAACATCAATGCCCGTTTTATCTACGACGCCACCGACGGAACCCTGACGCTGCCGCAAAGCGATGAACCGGACAGCCAGCTATCCCTCACCGCCAGCGCCCTGTTTAACTATTTTCTGCGCCATACCGAGATTGTCAGCCGGGAAGATGTTCTGAAAAAAGTCTGGGATGACAATGGATTAACCTCATCCAACAGCAATCTGAATCAGTATCTCAGCATGCTGCGGAAGACCTTTCGCCATTACGGCGTCGATAACATCATCGTCACCGTCTCGCGCGGCTATTTGCAGCTTAATCCCGAGGTCATTATCGAAGCGCTGGACGACGCGCCGCCGGTTTCACCACAACAGACGCCTGCCGAACCGCCGCCCGTTACGACAACGCCAGACGCACCGCGCTCCGCACATGCTCGCGGGATGTGCTGGTACATGGCCGGAGCCTGCTTGCTCACCATTGCCCTGCTTCTGGTTGCCTTCAGTCTGGTCGGCATCAGTGAATCCCAGCCTATCGCGCTGACCCGCCTCAGCCATAGCCAGTGCGAACTGCTGGCCAGCGATGAAATGCGACGTTCGGTCAGTGAAGAGTCCTACGGCAAAAACTTCGATGAGGTACGCCAGCGGCTGAATATTGCCTGTAAACCCGGTGAACGTTTTCTTTTCTTCTACGGCGATCGGCTCGAAACCAACGGGCTGGGGCGCGTGTTCCTTGCCCACTGCGCCATGCATGAAGATAACCCGTTCAGCTATTGCGATAACTACTTTTACTACTCCTGGAAGCCGTAATGAGACTCGCGCCGCGTCCGTTCTTTGCCCTCTGCGTTCTGGTATTTATTGCCGCCGCCGCGTTTAGCGCCTGGCGGCTGCTGCCTGCCGACAACGCGGGTGTCATGAGCTGTTCCACTAAGGGCATCATGCGCTTTGAGAACATGGACAAAGAGAACGTTAACGGCAATATTCACTTCAATTTTGGCGCGCAGGGTAAAGGCTCGATGGTGGTCGAAGGTTACACCGACTCCGCCGCCGGCTGGCTCTACCTGCAACGCTACGTGAAGTTTACCTACAGCAGCAAACGCATCTCGGCCACCGAGCGTCATTACCGCATCAATCAGTGGGAATCGAGCGCCTCCTCGATTGATGAATCGCCGAACGTGATTTTCGACTACTTTATGCGCGAGATGTCCGACAGCCACGACGGGCTGTTTCTCAACGCTCAGAAGCTCAACGAAAAGGCTATCTTGCTCAGCTCTATCAATTCACCGCTGTGGATCTGCACGTTGAAATCCGGCAGTAAGCTGAACTAACCCGTCAATCAAAAAAGACCATCCCCTTGTAGGGGCGTTCGCGACAGGCGGCCAGCCGCTGCGCCAGATTCCCCACATGCAGCTCCAGCTTATGGCCGTCAGGGTCGAGAAAATAGTAAGACGCCCCTTCACTGCGGTTATCTTTCCATACCTCAGCCCCCGCCTGCGCCAGCAGAGCCACCACCCCGGCAAACTCTTCTTCCGCCACGCTGAAGGCGTAGTGGGTATAGTCGCTTTCCTGAGGGGGCGTTTTACGCCGCTGCTCATCCAGCGACAAGCACAGCCACAGCGCCCCACAGGAGAGATAGGCTCCGCTATCCCAGCTGGCGTGCAGGCGCATTCCAGGTAACTGCTGATAAAATGCCAGGCTTGACGCCAGATCGCTGACCGCCAGCGTCAGATGATTCAATCCCTGCAGCATGACTTTTCCTCCCGTTATCAAACCCTGTTGTAAACTGTGATCGGCGACGCATCCCCTCCCGGCCTCACCTCATCACCGGCTAAAAAGCGCATTTTTTGCGTTTAGCCTGCCATCGGAAACCTGCGCCTCGCCACACTAATCCCCGCTCTATGTTACCCCTTTTTTGAAATCATTTAGCAATCCAATAACATTTCATCCCCCCGGAAAAAGCGGGCTAAAAATCGCCTTATTGAAGACCAAATCAGCACCGACATTACACCGGGCAGCGTAGCGGAACGTTCATCAGAGAAAAAATGGAATCAATAAAGCCCTGCGCAGCGCGCAGGGTCAGCCTGAATACGCGTTTAATGACCAGCACAGTCGTGATGGCAAGGTCAGAATAGCGCTGAGGTCTGCCTCGTGAAGAAGGTGTTGCTGACTCATACCAGGCCTGAATAGCTTCATCATCCAGCCAGAAAGTTATGGAGCCACGGTTGATGAGGGCTTTATTGTAGGTGGGCCAGTTGGTGATTTTGAACTTTTGCTTTGCCACGGAACGGTCTGCGTTGTCGGGAAGATACGTGATCTGATCCTTCAACTCAGCAAAAGTTCGATTTATTCAACAAAACCAGTTACAGCCCTTCGGCGATGATTCTCGCCGCTGAAGCCAGCACATCGCGGCGGCTCTCTGCGTTCTGTTGCGGCTGGGTAAAATAGGTCACCAGAACCAGCGGCGCACGACCCTGCGGCCAGATCACCGCAATATCATTGGTGGTGCCGTAGTCGCCGCTGCCGGTCTTATCACCCACAGTCCACGACGTCGGTAAGCCGGCCCGAATGCTGGCTGCGCCGGTCGTATTGCCTTTGAGCCACGTCACCAACTGCGCCCGCTGGGTTTCGCCCAGCGCATGACCCAGCGTAAGCTGACGCAACGTCTGCGCCATCGCCCGCGGCGTGGTGGTGTCTCTCGGGTCGCCGGGAATGGCGGTATTCAGCGTAGGTTCAGTGCGATCCAGACGAAACGTCTCATCGCCGATCGCGCGGGCAAAAGCCGTCACGCCTCCCGGGCCACCGAGCTGGGCAATCAATTTGTTCATGGCGGTATTGTCGCTGTACTGCAACGCGGCCGCGCTCAGTTCTGCCAGCGTCATTGTGCCGTTGACGTGTTTTTCGGCAATCGGATTGTAGTTAACCAGATCGGCAGGCTTGATCTCGACAGGCTGATTAAGCAGCTGCTTTTGCGTTTCACTCTGCTTAAGCACCGCCGCGGCCGCCATAACTTTACTGGTACTGCACATTGGAAAGCGTTCATCACCGCGATAAAGCACCTGCGTATTATCTGCGGTATCGATGAGCGCGACGCCCAGCCGCCCTCCGCTGCTTTTCTCCAGCGCCGCCAGCTTTTGCTGCACCGCACTCGTCTGCGCATAAAGCGGCGCGCTGCCCAGCAGCAGCGGAATGCACGCCGCCGCCGCGAACATCATCCGTTGCACTCTCTTTGTCACCATCTCAAACTCCCAATACGGTCAATCCGTGTTACATCAGTATTCCCTAAATTCCACGTGTGTTTTTTATTAGCTTCAAAAATCACTATTTCACGAAGAATTTAGACTGCTTCTCACACATTGTAACATTATTTACAACCACCTTTCAATCATTTTTGATAAATCATTGATTTCATCTTTGCTGCAATGATACTTAATAAACTCTGCAAGTTATCCACAGAGCAACACTCAATTTTATTGATGATATTCTTATGGCACTGTTGCAAAGTTAGCGATGAGGCAGCCTTTTGTCTTATTCAAAGGCCTTACATTTCAAAAACTCTGCTTACCAGGCGCATTTCGCCCAGGGGATCACCATAATAAAATGCTGAGGCCTGGCCTTTGCGTAGTGCACGCATCACCTCAATACCTTTGATGGTGGCGTAAGCCGTCTTCATGGATTTAAATCCCAGCGTGGCGTTGATTATCCGTTTCAGTTTGCCATGATCGCATTCAATCACGTTGTTCCGGTACTTAATCTGTCGGTGTTCAACGTCAGACGGGCACCGGCCTTCGCGTTTGAGCAGAGCAAGCGCGCGACCATAGGCGGGCGCTTTATCCGTGTTGATGAATCGTGGGATCTGCCACTTCTTCACGTTGTTGAGGATTTTACCCAGAAACCGGTATGCAGCTTTGCTGTTACGACGGGAGGAGAGATAAAAATCGACAGTGCGGCCCCGGCTGTCGACGGCCCGGTACAGATACGCCCAGCGGCCATTGACCTTCACGTAGGTTTCATCCATGTGCCACGGGCAAAGATCGGAAGGGTTACGCCAGTACCAGCGCAGCCGTTTTTCCATTTCAGGCGCATAACGCTGAACCCAGCGGTAAATCGTGGAGTGATCGACATTCACTCCGCGTTCAGCCAGCATCTCCTGCAGCTCACGGTAACTGATGCCGTATTTGCAGTACCAGCGTACGGCCCACAGAATGATGTCACGCTGAAAATGCCGGCCTTTGAATGGGTTCATGTGCAGCTCCATCAGCAAAAGGGGATGATAAGTTTATCACCACCGACTATTTGCAACAGTGCCACTTCGACGACTACCTGCTGCCGGCCGAGAAGTTCGCCGCACTCAAGCGCGAGCAGGCCCTGCCCCTGGCGATCAACCCGAACAGCGACCAGTACCTGGAAGAGCGTTTGCAGCTGCTGGACGAGCAGTTGGCCACCGTCACCCGCCTGGCCAAGGACAACGAGCTGCCCGATGCCATCCTCACCGAGTCAGGGCTGAAAATCACCCCGCTGGATGCGGCGGTGCCGGATCGGGCGCAGGCGCTGATCGACCAAACCAGCCAGTTACTGCCGCGCATCAAGATCACCGAACTGCTGATGGACGTGGACGACTGGACGGGCTTCAGCCGCCACTTCACCCACTTGAAGGACGGGGCCGAGGCCAAAGACAGGACGTTGCTGCTGTCCGCAATCCTCGGTGATGCGATCAACCTCGGGCTGACCAAGATGGCCGAGTCGAGCCCCGGCCTGACCTACGCCAAGCTGTCCTGGCTGCAAGCCTGGCACATCCGCGACGAAACCTATTCGGCGGCCTTGGCCGAGCTGGTCAACCACCAGTATCGCCACGCCTTTGCCGCCCACTGGGGCGACGGCACGACCTCATCCTCCGATGGCCAGCGCTTCCGCGCGGGTGGCCGGGGCGAGAGCACCGGGCACGTCAACCCGAAGTACGGTAGCGAGCCGGGACGGCTGTTCTATACCCATATCTCCGACCAGTACGCGCCGTTCAGCACCCGCGTGGTGAATGTCGGCGTCCGCGATTCCACCTATGTGCTCGACGGCCTGCTGTACCACGAGTCCGACCTGCGGATCGAGGAGCACTACACCGACACGGCCGGCTTCACCGATCACGTCTTTGCCCTGATGCACCTGCTAGGCTTCCGCTTCGCGCCGCGCATCCGCGACCTCGGCGAAACCAAGCTGTACGTGCCGCAGGGCGTGCAAGCCTACCCGACGTTGCGCCCGCTGATCGGCGGCACCCTGAACATCAAGCACGTGCGTGCCCACTGGGACGACATCCTGCGCCTGGCCAGCTCGATCAAGCAGGGCACCGTCACCGCCTCGCTGATGCTGCGCAAGCTCGGCAGCTACCCGCGCCAGAACGGACTGGCCGTGGCCCTGCGCGAGCTGGGCCGGATCGAGCGCACGCTGTTCATCCTGGACTGGCTGCAAAGTGTTGAACTGCGCCGCCGCGTGCATGCCGGCCTGAACAAAGGTGAGGCGCGCAACTCGCTGGCCAGGGCGGTGTTCTTCAACCGCCTTGGGGAAATCAGGGATCGGAGCTTCGAGCAGCAGCGCTACCGGGCCAGCGGCCTCAACCTGGTGACGGCGGCTATCGTGCTGTGGAACACGGTGTACCTGGAACGCGCCACCCAGGGGTTGGTCGAGGCCGGCAAGCCGGTGGACGGCGAGCTGCTGCAATTCCTGTCGCCGCTGGGCTGGGAGCACATCAACCTAACCGGCGATTACGTCTGGCGGCAGAGCCGCAGACTGGAAGACGGGAAGTTTCGGCCCTTACGGATGCCCGGAAAACCTTAGCGTACGATTTTTTCCGAATTCTGCGGGCTCCCCAATATTAGTTATGCCGTGCAGTTGATTGGTAATGAGGAAGATCGCAGCAGAACAGCACATGAGGTATATGCATGATCCGCCTGTTATGTTCAATAGTTATGATCGTACTGACGTTTTCTGCCAGTGCGGATATTAGCGGTAGGGTTGTGCGCGTGCTGGACGGGGATACCGTTGAAATTCTTGAAACAGGGAACAGACTGACCCGCGTTCGTCTGGCCGGCATCGATGCGCCCGAAAAGAGCCAGCCTTTTGGCCAGCGCTCCCGTCAGGCACTTTCATCGATGGTGGCGCAGCGCACCGTAACCGTCACGGGAGGAGATACGGACCGTTATGGACGGCTGTTGGGTACGGTGTGGTTTGACGCTAAGGACGTGAATGCCGAACAGATCCGTAAGGGACTGGCCTGGGCGTACCGGTATCACGGAAAACCCATCAAACCTGACTACGCTGCCCTCGAAGACGAAGCCAGACGCCAGGCAACTGGACTCTGGTCAGCCCCCGAACAGACAGAACCCTGGCGTTGGCGGAAGCAGCATCAGAGATAAAGTTATCTCAATGATGCCCCTGATTCCGCACGTTGCCGACAGCAGGGGAAACCGATTACTTATGCCAGTGTCACTGCGCATCCTTCTCCTTTCTTTTCCTGTTATACATAGCAACACTCAGATATATATTGACGGCAATAAAAAGTATTTAAGTTAAACATACTAAAACTAATGGACATATCAGAAAACAACCTATAAATTTATATATGCGTAGCAGAAACAAGTCTAATTAAATATATATCATTAAAAATCTCCTCAGGAGTTCTAAAATGAATAAAAAGAGTGACAGAATCTTTCCTAAACCAATTTTTTTGACAGTCCTGTATATAATAACGTTTTCCTTTTCTTACGCATGCTTATCTGAAATTCAACTAATTGGGTCAAATAATATTTCGCAAATTGATGCGGTGTGGCCATTAAACTGGATTACAGATCCGAACCAACGCATCTATGGTGCAGCTTTTTTAGGAGTGCTAATCTGCTGGGTTATCAATATAGTTTTCAACAAAGTAATTTTTACAAAGTATAACAATTCGAATAAAAAATCCATCTGAAGCCCATAACTATTCAGCAATGGCGGACGCTTGTTCGCCTCCTGAGCTATGCCACAAGTCGTATTACCTCAAAACCCTATCCCAGACGTTCCCTCGTTCGACGCATAGCGCTGTCAGCACATTGCTAAGGCATTTGGTCGGAAATCACCAAGCAAAAGACGGACCATAACGCGAATTAAACCCAGCAAAACTCGATCCTGCAGCAGATGACAAAGTTTTTTTCGCCGCTGTCGCTGTTATAGTGCTTACTGTTCCCTTTCAACAACGTCATTCTTCTCCCGATATTTATTTAGCCAGCTGTTTGATTCATACTCGATACAGTTAATAATACCCACTGCATCGGCATCGGCATCGGCATCGGCATCGGCATCGGCATCGAATATTACTGTAGTTGTCTCGTAAAAATACCTACCCATAAATATCACATTGAATATTTCCGCTCCAAACAGCTATTTCTTTGTTGTCATGTTGACGAGGTCTTTTATACACAGGATGTGGAACGCTAAAATTTATGTTCCACGGAAATTTCGGCAGTTCCAGTAGCTACTGTTATAAAGATAGAATCTTTATGCCGCCTGGCGGCATAAAGGCGCCAGCAGATGTTAGCCATGGCACTGAAAGTGAGTGGCGCCGTCGCCCGGCGTAGCCGGTTACAGTTCTGATAGGTTCCACCAATCCATCCCTTCCCCCTGTTAAGCCATAACCCGCTAACAGACAGCACAGGAAGCTATGTGCGTCGTCGGAGTGGTCACGACAAGGCTTAGCCGCAGTCGGGGCGTATCTCCGCGTTAGCGGGCCGTAAGGACCGCTTACGGGCGTGTTACCTGGGAGTTGTCGGCAGAATGAATTAAAGCGACTCAGAATCTAGTTACAACATCCATCATTAAAAGCGATGTCTTCCGGCCCTTTGGGCCGGGTGGCGGCGCTTTTCAGTGGTGAGTTTGTGTGCGGAGTTGAAGATCTGGAAAGTCAGTTATCAGATGTTGGCAGTTTATAAAGTTCTGAACCCTGCCCGCCATCTTTGGCGGGAGCTACTTCCAGGCGCAAAGCGCCTGAACCGTACCGGCGCGGACAACGTCCGCTGCAAGGGCGGGCGTTATACACATGTCCACAGGACAGGTGCTGAATAGGTTTTATTTTTAAAAGTAAGTAATAACTGAAGTTTAAAAGAAAGGAGATCGGGGGTTTAAAAGGATCATCGTGGTTTGTAAAAAAACCATTTAGTGGTTTGAACGATATCCTACCAGTGGATTGAAGCAATACCCTCTTGTAGTTTGTGTGGATAAGTAGAAGAAGAACGAAAAGCGGCGAAACATTGCGCGATCGGTCACAGAAATGCGTGACCAACAACGGGCGGATTTTGTTTAAGTTTATTAACCTCGAGGTCTACAGAACGAGTTTGTCATTCAGAGACCTGAAACATGGACTGGAACAGGTGAAAACGGCAATACAAGCGGTAAAGCAGGCAGGAGTAAACCGGCGCCAGGGCACCAGGTCATATCGATTGTGTATTAGCAGGCGTTAAGTTGTGACGAGCAAGGCATCACCGAGTCGAGCATAATGGCCACGCGAGAGCTTCATTCGCTCCGTGACACGACGTTCTATCTCCGCGCGCACCGAATCAAGACTACCGAAGAAGCGGCCCTTCCTGATTTCTTTCTGGATCTGCAGACGAACCAGTTGCTCAATCTCTTTACGCGTTCGGGGAGCATCTTTACGCGCCCTGTGCCGTTTCATGCCGTGTTCATAACGTGACTTATGATACTGTCGGAAGCGTTCACGCACGTATGACCAGGCTGCACTGATAAGTTCATCAGCACCGGCGCGAGGTAGCCCTTTCTTCTCACGCTGCTTGTTCTCCCACTCGATACGGCTGCGACGGGCTGCAGCAACTGCTTCCTCAGACACCCCCAGAACCTGCCACATCAGCGGCGTGAAAGTTATGTCTGTGGGGATATTGCAGCCGATTTCTTTGTCGTATTCGGTGTTATAGGTAATGAGATTGAGCTGAGCGAGAAACTTCAGTGCCCCCGTCAGGCGGGTGATCGACAGACGTTTTTTTTCCGTGGCCAGCCCGCAGCGAATGCTCATGGTAGTAAGCGATGAACCAACGCGATTAGCCAGGGGATTAAAATAATGGCACATTGCCTGAACAGCTGCTTCCAGAGCCCGTATGCGTAACACTGGCGGGCGCTTTTTGCGCTCACCACGGGCGATCAGCATAGCAACCAGAGCCTGAAACTCTGCACGCTGAGTGAAGCCAACAGCTTTCTCGCGAATTTTTTCGCAGAATGGTAGGGTTTTCTTTCCCTTTTCAGGAATGAACTCTGGATTCGGATTTTTTACCTGACGGTAAAGTGTAGTGGCTTCAGAAATCTGCTTACTCAC